>JBBSAF010000024.1:0-16199 GCA_038252525.1 Tepidisphaerales bacterium | reverse complement strand
GACGCTGGCGGCGATGGCGGAAAGTGTGGTTCCCGAAGCGAAGCTGAAGGAGCGGGAGCCAAGCTTACCGGCGATTTCAAAGGTGAAACGGGCGCTGGCGGCGGAAAGATCCAAGTTGCCGCCTGTGCTCAGCCATAAACCGGCATGCTGGGCCGAAGCAGTGATGATGGCCTTGACATCCACATTGGTGCCGTTGGCCGCTTTGGCCCCGTTGATCTGGAAGTCGGCCACCTTGGCGGACTGACCGGAAACCACAAAGTCATAACCGCCGTTGAGCAGTTTGGTGCCTGCAAAACTGGTGGTGGAGGCGATGCGGTCGGGGAAACTCGGGAAGGTTTGGAACGTCGAGAGCCGGCTGGGGCAATTCGCCAGTTGCGTGGGCCCGGCGGCGCCGCAGTGGCGGCCGAACTGGCGGAACGAGAAATCGTTCGGCGGCGGCGGGCTGTATGACTGGGGCAGCCATTTCATCGACCAACTGTGGCGGCTGATGTGGCCGGCGATTCCGGTGCGCGTGTTCGCGCAATTGCGCGGGAACCATTGGTCGGGTGATTGCGACGATTGGAACCGGGTGGCCATCGACTTTTCCGACGGGGCGGCGGGATTGATGGAGATCAATACGATCACGCGATTGGCGCCGTCGCGCTGGCGGATCGACGCCGAACACGGTTCGCTGGTCGGCCCGCACAGCGCGGGGTTCGACACACGGAAGTGGGGGGAGCTGGATTTTCACGCGGGTGCGGGTGCGGCGCCGGAGCGGTTGGCGTTGGCCGGGGGAGGATTGGACGAGGCGGGGATCTGGCGGCGATTCATGGGGGCGATGCGGGGGGAGGCGGCGGTGGCGGTGAGCGGACGCAGCGCGCTGCCGACGATGGCGCTGCTGGACGCGGCGCGACGATCTTCGGACACCGGCGAGGCGGTGGCCATTGATGCGACGGGTTGGGTTTTGGATTGAGGGCGGGAGCGGGGCGTCCAATGCGGTCCACCCAAAGGTCCGATTGCCCGCGGGCGAAGCTGAAAAATGGAATCAACCTTGGCGGGGACGGTGGACGGGGGACTAAAACCGCACCGCGCGGTCGCCGTCGTCGGTTTGTTGATACCAGCGGCCTTGTTTGAGCGTGAGCTTTCGCAATCCGGAGCCGCGGCAGACCAGGAGGACTTGTTTTTCCAGGCCGGCCAAGAGCAGTTGTTTGAGTTCGTACAGGTGCGGAGCCGAATCGACCAGGACGGTCAACGTGCCTCTGTTGAGGCTCTCGAGGGCGCAGTGTTCGAGGAGCGTGTCGGGGATGAGTTGCCCCCAGCATTCGCCGATGGCGCCGAGACGGGTGTGGCGTTTTTCGACGGACTTCTTGAAAAACGACACCATCTCCGGGCCGAGCATCGGCATGGGCTTGGGCGCGGTGGCCTTGAATCGCTGTAAACGCCTCAGTTCCGCGAGGTTGCCGAACGGCGGCCCGGCCATGGCGCGATCCTTCAGCTGAGGTTCACGGGCATGATGACGTAGAGGAAGTTGGGGCCGGCCCGCAGAAGGCCGGGGCGGTTGGGGGCGAGCATTTCGACGGTGACCTCGTCGCAATCGACGACCTTCAGGGCCTCGACGAGGAAGGCGGGGTTGAAGCCGATTTCGAGGTCCTCGCCCTCGAACTTGCAGGCGAAGTTGACGGTGGCCTCGCCGGCGTCGGGGGAGCGGCTGGAGAGGGTCAGGCCCTTGTGGGTGAACGCCAATCGCACACCGCGGCTGTCCTCGGTGGTGAGCAATGCCGAGCGCCGGATGGCGCTGAGGAGATCGGCGGTGCCGGCGATCATCTTCTTGTCGGCGTCCTTGGGGATCACATCGTCGTAGGGAGGGAATTGGCCTTCGACGAGGTTGCTGGTGAGCGTGGCGTGGGAGGTGTGGACGATCACGCGGTTCTCACGGAGTTGGAAACCGACGGCCTCCTCGGGATCGTCGATGAGCTTGTCGATCAGTTGCAGGGTCTTGGCCGGGATGATGGCCGCGGCGCCCTCCTTGTCGGTCGCCACGGGCTTGACGAGCTCTCCCTTGGCCTGGGCGAGTCGCCGGCCGTCGGTGCTGACCAGATCGACCTTTCGGCCCTTGGCGGTCATCAGGACGCCGTTGAAGGCATAGCGGGTGGATTCCTTGGCCACGGCGAAAAGGGTTTGACCGATGAGCTGCTTGAGCTGCCCGCCGATGATCTCGAGGTCGGCCTCGCCCTCGAAGTCGGGGATGGCGGGGAAGGCGGCGAGGTCCTGGGTGTAGATTTTGAAGACCGAATCCTGGCCGCGGATGACGGCGGTTTCACCCTCGGTTTCGATGGTGAGGGTGTCATCGACGCTCTCGCGCACGATGTCGCGGATTTTGTCGGCCGGGACCAGGCATTCGCCGGGCTGCTCGATCTGCACCTGGTTGTCGGCGTATCGGATGGTGATCTCCATGTCGGTGGCGGCGACGGTCAAACGGTCGTCGGCCGCCGACAGGCGGATACACTGGAGTTCGGGTTTGGGGGTTCGCGTGGCGACGACGTTGCCGGCGACGGTCAGCGCTTCGAGCAAAGCTCCGCGGTTGCAGATCACCTTCATGGCCAAGTGCCCTTCCAGTCAAGAGGTCCGGGAAAATCCAGACGGTCAGTGTAATCACTTGTATCTTAAGAAGAAACTTAAAGGAATTATCAGTAATGATGGAGGGGGCGGTTTTGGGGACAACTCTGGCGCGAAGATCGCAAGCCGCTCACCGGTCGGGACTTAGGGAAGGCGATTTCCGGCGTGGGCTGTGGGGAACCTGTCGGGTGGCCTGTCGCGGCAGAACGCCGGGGGTCGGGCCGGACGACAGTCGCGCGGTCGGGGGGTCGGGGCGGTGTCGAACGCCACTCCGCCGGCGGCGGTTTGTCCCCGTCAACCGCGAGGTTATCCACCGGGTATCCCGACGGGGCTGATGATAACCCGCGAACTGCAATCCACGCTCTCATCAGCGGGATTCGGCGATCAAATGCAGCAATTCCTCGTAAAGCCGCGGGAGCGCCTCGGGCACCACCTGGGTCTGGCCGAGGACGGTCATGAAGTTGGTGTCGCCGGCCCAGCGGGGGACGATGTGCTGGTGCAGGTGCCCCGGCACCCCGGCGCCGGCGACGCGGCCGAGGTTCATCCCGACGTTGAACCCCTGGGCCGACACCGCCTGTTTGAGCATCGCCACGGCGCGGGCGGTTTGGGTTTGCATATCCAGAAGTTGCTCCGGCGAGAGGCTTTCCAGATCCGCCTCGTGGGCGATCGGCGCCACCAAGAGGTGCCCGTTGGTGTAGGGATAGCGGTTGAGCAGCACGACGCTGTGGGGCGTGCTCCACAGCACCAGGGCCTCGCTTCGGGCGGGTTCATCGGCGGCCTTGGCGGCGGCGCATAGGAAGCATTCGCCGGGCGGCTTGTCCAGCGAACGGATGTAGTCGATCCGCCACGGCGCCATCAAACTTGAAGGGTCCATGGCGTGGATCATAACGTTTGAAGGGCGGGAGTCATTCGAGGGGAGTCCTTGGTCACTTGTCATTTGTCATTGGCGGGGACCGTTTATTTGCAAATGCAAATGACAAATGACCAGTGACAAATGACTCCCTTGCAAATGACTCCCCTTGCACCGTTGGCTTTCGCATCGCACCATTCGGTTTCCATGGATGATTTTCAAGGCAAGCGGGTGACGGTGGCGGGACTCGGGCGGTTCGGGGGCGGCGTGGCGGTGTCGCGGTGGCTGGCGCGCCAAGGCGCCGCCGTGACCGTCACCGACCGCGATTCGGCCGGGGCGATGGGCGATTCGGTGCGGCAACTTGACGGGTTGGGCATCGAGTTTCATCTGGGTGGGCATGTCGAGGGCGACTTCACCGAGGCGGATTGGGTGGTGGCGTCGCCGGCGATTCCGCCGGGCAATCCGTTCCTGGTCGCGGCCCGAAGCGCCGGGGTTGGGATCACCACCGAGATACGGCTGTTCACCGAGCGCTGTCCGGCGGCGATCGCGGCGGTCACGGGCACCAAGGGCAAATCGACGACCACCGCCATGCTCGGCGCGATCCTGTCGCGGTCGCGGCGGACGTGGGTGGGTGGGAACATCGGCAAATCGCTGCTGGCCGACCTGCCGGCGATGTCGCCGTCGGATGCGGTGGTGTTGGAGCTGTCGAGTTACATGCTCGAATATCTGCGCGATGCCCGGTGGTCGCCGCAGGTGGCGGTGGTGACGATGATCGCGCCGGACCATCTGGAATGGCACGGGTCGTTCGATGCCTACGTCGCGGCCAAGCGGGTGATCGTCGCCAACCAGACGGCCGGGGATTTCGTGCTGGCCAATGCCCGCGACGGGGGAGCGGTGGAATTGGCCAAGCGGTCCAAGGGGCGTTTCATCGGCTATGGCGATGGTGAGCGGTTCGATTTGATCCTGCCCGGCGAGCACAACCAGCTCAATGCCCAGGGCGCTTTCGCGGCCGCGTCGATCCTGGGGGCGACGCGGGAGCAGGCGAGCGGGGCGCTGGCGAGTTTCGCGGGATTGCCGCATCGGTTGCAGTTGGTGCACGAAGAGGGGGGCGTGAAATGGTTCAACGATTCGATCGCCACGATCCCGCAGGCGGCGATCGCGGCGCTGGGGGCGTTCGGGCCGGGCAAGGTGATCCAGATCGTCGGGGGGTATGACAAGCATTTGCCGTTCGACGATCTGGCCAAGGCATTGGCCGGGCGGGCCAAGGCGGCGTTGTGCATCGGCGCCACCGGGCCGACGATCGCGCGGTTGATGGAGGAGGGGGGCGGATCGGCGAGGGTGGAGAGGTGCGGCGACCTGACGGCGGCGATGAACCGGGCGGGGGCGTTGGCCGAACCGGGCGATGTGGTGCTGCTGTCGACCGGGTGCGCGAGTTATGACCAGTTCCCCAACTTCGAGCATCGCGGGGAGGCGTTCGCGGCATTGGCCAAACAAGCGGGTCGGGCGATGTAGGAAGTCGGGCGCCGTGGTGACGCGGGGGGTGCGGAGACCGGGAGGGGTGGGGAAACCGCACCTTGGGGGTCGCGGCTTGTGGGGAGAATCGCGGGGAAGGGAGGCCCCTCGTTGTGATACACAAGTTTTATCCCGCTCTAAACCACTGTGCTTCCAAGAGATAGGTGGCATAGCCGGCCCCGGATGTGTCCCCCGTTGCCACGCCAGCCCCCATTCACTCAGCCGGGGGCGGCTGAGCTCCATGAATCACCGGGGGCAATGGCCGGGATGTGCAGAACAATGAGGCGGCATGCCTTCGTCACAAGACCGCGCGAGCGATTTCGGCGGACTCAGCCGCAGGACGGTGGGGCGCGGCGGGATTTCCGGGGGTGGCGATTTTTCACCCTTCCCCGCCGCCGCGAACGGGCACTAACTTCGTGGAATCCTCCGCGATGGGGATCGATCTCCCCCGGAGGATGGGCATTCGCGCGGCCGGGGGCATTTCCGCCGGCCGGGAAGGATTCTGCATGTATCATCATGTTAAAAAGCTCATGTATACCGTCCGTGTCGGCGACCCCGATCCGCGCTTCGGCAACATGCTTCTTGAACAATTCGGCGGGGCCAACGGCGAACTGGCCGCCGCCATGCAATATTCCATCCAAGGACTCAACTGCGACGACATGGAACGCAAGGATTTGCTGATGGACATCGGCACCGAGGAGCTGAGCCACCTGGAGATCATCGGGACGCTGGCGCGGATGCACCTCAAGCCGTCGAAGAAGGACAAGGAGGCCGCCGAACGCGATCCGCTCATCGCCATCTGCGGGGGCGGGGGCGTGAGTTTATGCAATTCCGAGGGCAACAGTTGGACGGCGGATTATCTGAAGATCACCGGGGAGCTGGACGTTGATCTGCGCAGCAACATCGCCGCCGAGGCGCGGGCCAAGATCGTGTATGAGCGGCTGATGAATTATTGCGACGATCCGGGGACCAAGGAGGCGTTGCAATTCCTCATGACCCGCGAGATCACGCACATGAAGGCGTTCACCGCGGCGTTGGAGTCGATGAACAAGCCGGCGTTCACGATCGGCAAGATCCCGCCGACGCCGAAGTTGGTGGATCAGTATTTCAATGACTCGACCGGCGAGGGGGACCATGGCGAGGTGGACGCGACGGGGCCATGGAACAGCGGCGGGGATTGGGAACGGGTGGACAATCCGGCGTTCAAGGAGATGACGGCAAAGAGCGGCGCTCGGCCGGCCGACAAGCCCAAGGGCAAATCGGGCAAATGAGCCGATGGCGGCAACGCTCCGCGCCGTCAACCGGGGGACGGCGCGGGGCCGCGAAGCAAGGGATCCCCGACGGCGCCGGCCATTTTTGTCGCGGGGTCGCCTCGGCGCCGCTTTTTTCGCGACTGGAGATGTCGGCCCATGGCGTGACGGCGGGGTCGGCGTTGGTATTTTCGTGTCGCGGCGTCGTCTCGGCGCCGCTTTTTCCGCGTCGTGCGATGTCGGCCTATCGAGTGACGGCGTGGCCGGCGGCGCGGAGGGCGTCGGCGGTCGCGTCGGCACGGTCGCGGGGGACCAAAATGTAGTCGGTGTCGAATGTCGAGATGACGAACACCGGGATCGCCGCGTCGGCCAGAGTCCGGGCCAATTCCGCGACGATTCCAGTCATCGAGAAATCCAGTGGGCCGCGCACCTTCAAGGCCGTGAACGGGCCTTCCACCGGCACGCCGTCGGGGAGGGGGGCCGCGGCGCAGACGATGGACAGTTCATCGGGGGTGCGGGTGAGGGCGGTGAAGGTTCCGGCGGCCCAATCGGGGATCGGGGCGTCGGGGGCCAATCGGCAGACCATCAAATCGCCGGGCAGGATATCCAGGTGCAGGTTCATGGCGAAAAATCGTTCCTAACCCCCCCGCCCGGCAATCGCTACAATCGGCGGCGTGAAAGAGCGCATCCACAAAATCCTCGCCAACGCCGGGGTCGATTCACGTCGCAAGGTCGAGGAGATGATTCGCCAAGGACGGGTCGCCGTCAATGGGCGGGTCCGCACCGAGTTGCCCATTCTGATCGATCCGGCGGTGGACAGGATCGAGGTGGATGACGAGCCGATCAAGCTCAAAAGCCCGCGGGTCGCCCAGCGTTACTATATCTTGCTGCACAAGCCCAAGGGGGTGCATTCGACCAATGTCGCCCAGGGCGAGCAGGTGCGGGCGATCGACCTGTTGCCGCCGCAGTTCCACGCCAGGGTCTATCCGGTCGGTCGGCTGGACGCCGATTCCAAGGGGCTGCTGCTGCTGACCAACGACGGGGAGCTGACCAACCAGCTCACCCACCCGCGCTACGGCATCACCAAGACCTATCGCGCGGTGGTAGATGGCTATGTCGAACCCGACACCCTTGGCGAGCTGGGCAAGGGCGTGTGGCTGGCCGACCCGCGCAAGCAGGCCGGTTTCAAGACCGGGCGCAGCCAGATCCGCATCATCAAGCGTTCACGGGACAAGAGCGTGCTGGAGATCACGATCCGCGAGGGACGCAACCGCCAGGTGCGTCGGATGCTGGCGGCGACCGGGCACAAGGTGCGCGATTTGACGCGGGTGCAGATGGGTCCGCTGACCTTGGAGGGGCTGAAGCCGGGTCAATCGCGGCTGCTGACCCCGCGCGAGGTGAAGCAATTGCGCAAGCTCGTCGCGCCCTCGGCGCCGACGGCGGAATGAGGCGGTCCGGCTGGTCGGTTCCGTGCCGGTCCAAAGGGGTTCCCACCGGGACATCACAACGGGAGTGGAAAACCATCTGTCGATGCGGCAGTTCCGCGAAGGCGTTTTCGCCGGGCGGCTGGTGATCACAACGCGCGTGGGCAACCATCTGTCGATGTGACCCAGCCGGACATCAAGCCCCGCGCCGTCGGCGCCGCTCGATATCCGGTGTTGGAAACCGTGCTTCGACGCGGCGGCGCGGGCCGGGCGCTCGGCGCCTGCAACGCGGAACGGGCGCTCGCCTCGGACGCACCTCAGAATGGCAATGATTCATCCATCCACTCGTCGGCCTTGAGCACCTGTTTGCGGTTGAATCGCGCCAGGCGGTCGGCCCGCGACTGGGCGATGCCGATGAGTCGGTCGGCGCCGATCACCCGCCACGCCCGTCGGGTGGTCGCGGCGTGTCGCACGAACAAGTCGTCCTCGGCCGAGCAGAACAGTTGGGCGCACCCCGGATCGCCCTGTCGCGCCGCCCGCCCGTACAACTGACGGTCCACCCGGTGGGAACCATGCGGCTCGGTGGCGATGACATGCAAGCCGCCGAGATCCGTCACGCCGCGGGCGAGTTTGATGTCGGTGCCGCGACCGGCCATGTTGGTGGCGACGGTGATTCGCCCGCGCTGGCCGGCCTCGGCGACGATCGACGCCTCCTGGGCCGTCTGCGAGGCGTTGAGCACGCTGTGGGCCCGGCTGAGGGCGTGCAGCCGGCGGCTGACCTCCTCGCTGGCCAGCACGCTGCGGGTGCCGACGAGCACCGGGGCGCCGGTGTCGTTGATTTCGCACACGCGTTCGATGACGGCCTGGTACTTGGCGTCCATGGTGTCGAAGATCCGCGTGGGGAGTTGTTTGCGGATGCAGGGTTTGTTGGTGGGGATGCGGGCGACGGGGCGGTGGTAGATCTGCCACAGTTCCGCGGCCGATTCCCACGCGGTGCCGGTCATGCCCGCCATGATCGGATATTGCCGGAAAAACCGCTGGAAACTGAGTCGCGCCAGGTTTTCCTTGTCGGCGGTGACCTGGACGTTTTCCTTGATCTCGATCGCCTGATGCAGCCCGTGGCGCCACGACCGGTCGGCCATGACCCGTCCGGTGAACTCGTCGATGATCTGGACCTTGCCCTCGGCGTCCACGAGATATTGCTCATCGCGCAAAAAACAGTGGCGGGCGACCAACGCCTGCGTCACCAATTCCTCGCGCCGGCGTTTGCCGCGCCAGAAGCCCGATCCGTCGGCCAAATGGTCGAGGCGGTCCTGTCCGCGTCCGGTCAGATCGACGCTTCGGGCGGTGGGGTCGATGATGAAGTCGCGCCCGGGGTTGAGGTGTTCGGCCAGCTCGTTGGCCGCCCGGTACAACTCGGAGTTGGCCTCGTCGTCGGGGCTGTTGGAGATGATGAGGGGGGTGACGGCCTCGTCGATGAGCAAACTGTCGGCCTCATCGACGATCACGCGGTACAACCCCGGCACCAGCACCGGTCGCTGCCCGGCCATCATGGTCGAGACGCCGGTTTGGGTGGCGTTGCGGAGGCTGCCGAGGGCGATCTGGTCGCGGAGGAAGTCGGCGACGAGTTCCTTGCTGGTGATATAAACGATGTCGCGGCGGTAGTGGTCGAATCGCTCCCGCGCCTGGGTTTCGTGGACGACATGGCCGACGTTGAGGCCCATCAGGTCGTAGACCGGCTTCATCTCGTGGGCGTCGCGCGAGACCAGGTAGTCGTTGACGGTGATGACGTGCACCGGGCGCCCGGCCCACGCCCACAGGCTGGCGGCGATGGCGGCGGTGAGGGTCTTGCCTTCGCCGGTGGCCATCTCCGCGATGGTTCCCTCGCACATCGCCAAGGCGCCCATGACCTGGACATCGAACGGTCGCAGCCCCAGCGAGCGCAGCGCCCCCTCGCGGATCAGCGCCACCGCGCGGTCCAACGCCGGGCCGGTCAATCGCCCGAGGCGGGCCAGATCGCGGGCCTCGACAGTGGCCTCGCGGAAACGGTTGGCCGACAGGATATGGGTTTCCGGCTCCAGCGCCGTGATGCGGTCGGCCTGGCGGCGCAATCGCCCGAGGACCGGCAGGCGGTTTCGCACCTGCCCGACGAAGCCGTTGACGAACAGATCCAACCCGCGCAACTCCGGCGCCTTCACGCGCCGGGCGTCGAACACATCGTTGAAATCGTTGGCTTGGGTCATGGGCGTCGCCCCGCCGGCGGCTATTGGCGGGCCATGGCGGGCATCTGCATCGACTCGGTTTGGATCAGTCGCAGGAAACTCTTGGCCCATTGCAAAGCCAGCGGCTCGCGGACGGTGGTGAACCGCACGGTCGCCCGCTGTCCCGGCAGATGGACCTGCCCGGGATTGTCGAGGATCAACCGCACTTGGAACTGTCCCACGCGGGTCTTGGTTCCGCTCCGGTCGGACGGATCGGGCGCCAGATCCCCCCCGCCGGCGTAGGTGAGCGAGGCATGGGCGAGCTCCGATTGGGCGGCGTCCACCAGCACCGCATCCGAGGGCTTGAGCACCTCGCGCACCGATCCGGCCAGACGGATTTCCGGGTGGATCGACTCGGTGAGCGGCTCGTCGGGATGGGCCAACTGGGCTTTCTTGGCCTCCTGATAATCCTGTTGCTTGACGACGGTGCGGATGAGCAATTTGTCGCGCGACACCAGTTGCGCCACCTCGGTTTGCGGGGGCAGGAAGCGGTTTTGCAGATGTTGCAATTCCGGCGCGATGATCTCCCCGTCGAACGGCGCCCGCAGGGTCAATTGTTCGCGCCGCTGGATCGCCCGGGCGAGCTGGTCGCGCCATGATTTTTCCAGTTCCCGCGCCGCGCCGTTCAATCCCGGCTGTTCGAGCGTCGCCAGCACCCGCATCTTCGCCGCGTCGGCCTCGTGGGTCAGACGCTCGACCTCCTTGTCGATCTCGGCGTTGCGGCAGGTCAGGATCGCGTCGCCGGCGTGGAGATCCTGTCCCGACCGCACATACACCTGCTCGACGAATCCCGGCTCGGCCGAATAAATGCCCGCGTGGCGCAGCGGCTCGACGATGCCGTCGCCGCGGAAGGTCACCGGGAACGGGATGATGCCGATGAGCAGGACGATCGCGGCGGCCATGGCGGTGGTGAAGGCGATCGCTCGGGGGCGCTTGCGGTGAAGCTCGGGTTCCAGCGCCAGGTATTTGAACAGTTTCACCACCGGCACGACCAGCCACGTCGCGGCGCCGCCGATCGCCATCAGCACCCCGAGCATCGGCACCCGGTAGGCCACGAACAGGATGATCATGATCCCCACGAAGATGCGGTAGATCGTCGAGAGGATGCCATATCCCAGCAGCCACGCCCGCTGCACGGCCGGGGGCAGGGGCTGTTGGGCCTTGACGCGGAACAGATGCCGCTTGATGAGGCCGAGCATGTATTCCGTCGAGCGCTGCTGGAGATTGGGGATCTCCAGCCAGTCCGACAGCATGTAGTAGCCGTCGTATCGCAAAAGCGGGTTGGCGTTGAACAGCACCGTGGTGACGCTGGCGATGAGCATGGCGTTGTACGCCAGTTGGTTCCAGGGGCTGGTGGGGTTGGTGTTGATCCAGACGAACGCCATGACCGCCGCCACGAACAGCTCGAAGATCATCCCCGCGGCGCCGACGAACATCCGCTGCCAGCGGCTGGGGAAGCTCCAGGCGCTGGACGCCTCGACATAGGGCGTGGGGACGAAGACCAGGAACATGATCCCCATCTCGTGGACTTCGCCGCCGAATCGCCGGCAGGCGAAGGCGTGCCCGCATTCGTGGATGAACTTGATGAGGACGAACGTCACCCACAGGAACAGCCAGTTGCCCGGATCGGTCGCGGCGTTGGCGCCGGCGAAGACCTTGGTCCAGCCATGCCCGGTCAGCGCGAAGACCGCCGCCGCGACCACCGCGATCCAGACGATCACCCCCAAGGGGCTGAGGATCAGGTTCAACAGCGGCTGCCAGCGTTTGACGAACGAATCGGGGTCCCACAGCGGGATGCGCGGGAACAGCACGTTCATGAGCCGGCCCTGCATCTGCCGCTTGAGCATCTGCTTGTGCCGGCGCAACAGCACCCCGGCATCCGGCGTGATGTCGGCCTCGATCAGGTTGGCCGAATAGAGCTGCGAGAGGATCTGGATGACCTCCGGCTGGGTCGGGGCGTCATCCTCGAGGTGTCCGCCGACGAGTTCCCAGGCCTCGCCGACGGTTCGCCGTCCGTCGAGCAATCCGACGAAGCGATAGGCGGCGTCGGACAAACGGTGGAACTGGTTGCCCGCCGGATCGCGCACGACATACCAGCGCTCGCCGCGATAATACTGGCGCGAGATCTGGGCGCTGGCCCGCAGCCGCGCCCGCAGCGGGGCGACGCGATACCAGGATTCGGAGAATGTCGGGCGAAGTTGCAGGGTCATGGGCGGGGAATCGGTATCGGATCAAATCAAGGACAAACGAGGGTGTGAGGGGCGGGGGCGCCGCGCCCCCGCGACAAAAGCGGCGGCGATCACATCCAGAGCTTCAAGGTGACGAACTCCACCACGCGGTGGGTCCAGATCCACATCAGCGTGCGCCGGCGCACGTCGATCCGCGCTTGGCCTTGCAAACCGGGTTGCCACGTCGGGTTGGTTTGGTCGAGCTTGGCGTAGACCTTCACGAAGTTGCCCCCCTCCATCGCCTCGCCGAGCGGGACGATCCGCGTGACCTCGCCGCCGAAGCGGTCCTGCGGCTGGCTGCTGGTGGCGATGGCGACCCGCTTGCCCACCTCGACGGTCTGGGCGTCGCGGTCGGCCACCTTCATCTCCGCCTCCAGTTTCATGGGGTCGGCCACCAGGAACAGATCCTCCCCCTGCTTGACCGGCGCCCCGATCTTGCCCTCGAAGTCGCCCATCAACACCGATCCGTCGATGGTCGCCCGGACGTCGGCCTCCTTGAGGTAAAGATCCGCCTGTTCAACCTCGGATATCGCCGCCAGCCGCTGCTGTTCGGCCATGTTCATCTCGGCGACCTTGGCGGGATCGGCGTCCGCCTGGGCGCGCAGGCTGTCCACCTGCTTGCCCAACTCCGCCGCCCGATACGACGCCTGGGCCCGCTTGAGGGCCAGTTCGTCGGTGTTCATCTCCAGCAGCATGTCCCCGATCTTCACCGCCTGCCCGGGCTTGACATGCACCGCCTGGATCTTGCCGTCGAACGGAGCGCAGACCGTGCGTTTGACCAGCGGCACGAACTGGAACGCCGCGTCCACGCGATACATCGGGCGCAGATCCACGAACGGAACCCAGTTGTTGAGCACGAGCAGCGCCGCCATCGACAGCACGATCAACAGCTTGGCCAGCATGTGCTTCGGCCCGATCGCCAGGGCGGCGGTGTCCCGCGTGCTGATGGCGGCCTTGGTGATGAGCCAGCGGTCGTTCTGCCGGCGGTCGTACAACTGCGGCGCCAAGAGGTCCACCGCCACCGCCAACCCGGTGGCGGCGTGGTCGTTTAGCTTCTGTTGCCCGTTGAACTCGAGTGTCACCGCCCCCACCGGCTCGGCGTTGTGGCGCAGCGGCAGGGTCAACACGACGTTGTTGCCATGCTTCTGCGACAGCTCCCGCGCCGACCGGGTGACGTTGTTGGATCCCGGCCCGGTGGGGTCGTAATGGACGGCGGCCTCTTGGTCGACGCACTCCTCCATCGCCCGCTCCAGCGCGATGATCAGCTCTTGTTTCTTGTCGAACTTCTCGGTGTGCGACAGGGCCTTGACCCGCACCCGCGTCCCCTTGATCCATCCGATCGCCACCCGCACCGCGCCGGTGCGCTGGGCCAGTTCGTTGCAGAGGCTCATCGCGGCGCCGTCGAACCCTTCGGCCGTCGCCACCGACGCCGCCAGTTGCAGCACCTGTTGGTGGCTCTGGGCGATCAGCCGCGACTGTTCGCCGGCCCGGCGCAGCGAATACAGATCGAAATATCCCGCCACCAGTTGCATCGACACCAGCCGCTGCTTGGCCCGCTCGATCCCCCGGCAACGGGTGATGACCGCCGACACCGCCACCACATGGGCATCGCTGCGCAAGAGCGTCACGAGGCAGAATTGGGCCTCAGCGCCGTCGGCGGCGTGACCGACCTCGACCGCCCCGTCGCGCCCCTGGACGACGCACGGGCGGATGATCTCCTGGAACGCCTTCACCGCCGCCTGGCGGGCCTCGACGCTCGAGTGGTCCGGGCGGATATGGGCGATCAGCCGCAGGGTGAACTCCGCGGCGTCCCCCTCGCGATCGATGATGAACGCCGCCGCCTCGGTTCCCGCCACCGACACCGCCTGCGCCGTCAACAGATCATTGATGAACGCCGGCAGGTTGTCCCCGGCGGTCAACAGCCGCTGGACCAACTGCCCGCGCGAGGAGGGCCCGCCCAGCGAGCGGCGATCGCCGTCGGCTTCGTGGGTTCCCTCATTGCTCGATTCGACGATGCCTGATGCCATGTGTCATTCCCGCTCACTGTCCCCCGCCGCCACGACAATTCGTCGCGGATCGGTCCCCATTGCCCTTGATTCTATCGCCCCGCCGCCGCCGTCGGATCGCCCTCGATGCCCGGCAGCTTCACCAGCATCTGCAATCCCGACTCGCGCTGCGATGGATTGGCCACCCGCAGCCGCACCAGCCGGGTGTCGGCCGCCGCGTTGGCCACCGGCGAGAAGAAAATCACCTCCGCCGACTCCCATTTTTCCCCGTCGGGGTACCGCACCTCGACGCCCTGCCCCATTTTCAGCCGGTCGGCCTCCCGCGTCGGCAGGTGCGCCTCGATCCACAGCGGATCGTTTTGCACCACCGTGCACACCGCCCGCTGCGGGTCCACGATCTCTCCCACCCCGATTTCCAGCTTCGCCACGATCCCGTCGATCGGACTGAACATTTTCATCATCTCAAGCTGCGCCGCCTGCCGGTCGGCCTCCTTCTGCTGGATCGCCGTGTCCTCCTTGGCCTTCTCCACGCTCAACATCGCCACCTCATGCTCGGCCTCGGCCCGGCGCAACTCCAGTTCATTGGATGCATTGTTGGCGAACGCCTTCTGGATGTTCTCCAGCGCCACCGTCTTGACTTTCAGATCCGCCTGGGCCGCCCGGATTCCCACCGTGGAGTTGGCCTGAAGTTGCAACCGCTCGAACTCCGCCCGTTCGATGCGGTCATCCTCGGCCATGAGCAACTGCCCGGCGACCACATGATCGCCCTCCTTGACCGGCAATTCGCTGATTCGCCCGCGGGTGGTGATCGTGAGCTCGCGTTTCTCCGAGGGCTTGGTGATGCCCGTCACCGTGTTGTCCTTGGCGCAAACCTTGGCGGCTCCAAAGGTTGCGCTCAAAACGCCCAGTGCCGTGGCGAGGAGCAAAGTCCGTAGGTTTCGCTTGGTCATGCCGATATCGCGCTCCATGGTCCCCCCTACTTCGCTCGACGCGCCCCCCGGGTTCGCGCCGCCCTATCGAGAAGAGGATTACCATACCCTGCCGTCACAAACTCCACAAACCCCCCCCACCGTCAAAGCGCTCCCCATTCCCGCCCATTCCGCCGGTCTGCGGGGAGGAACGGGGGATGGGGAACCACCATGGAACGGGAACGGAGAGGAGCAATTTCCGGGCGAGACGGGATAGGCGGTGGCGGCGAGAAATATCGCGGCGGACGGGGATGGGGTAGACTGGCGGACAAGGATGCATACCGAATCGTTGAAAACATCTCCGGCGGTGGCGATCCGGGCCCAGAGAGCGCGGGCGGGGTCCAACGGAGAGGCCAACAAGCTGGAATCCGGGGACCGGGCGGCCCACGGGTGGTACCGGTTCGTGCTGTCGTTCCCGCCGCATTTGGTGCGGGACTATTTGCATCGTTTGGGGGTGGAGGCGGGGCAGGTGGTGTTGGATCCGTTCTGCGGTACAGGGACGACGGTGGTGGAGTGCAAGAAACTGGGGATTGCGGCGATGGGGGTCGAGTCGCATCCCATGGCGCATTTCGCCGGGCGGGTGAAGACCGACTGGACGGTGGACGCCGATGGGTTGCGGGACCACGCCCATCGGGTGGCGGACGCGGCGCGGGCGGAGCTGATGGGACAGGGGATCGACGATGAGGCCGAACGGCATGATTGGGCGGATCGCAACGATGCGATGACGCTGCCGGCGGAGAAGATGCGGCTGCTGCTGACCAACTCGATCAGCCCGATGCCGCTGCACAAGACGTTGGTGTTGCTGAAGCATTTGCGCGAGCGCAGCGGGAGTTTGTATCACCGCCCGGCGCTGTTGGCGCTGGCCAAGGGGCTGGTGGGCGGGATCGGCAATCTGCATTTCGGGCCGGAGGTGGGGGTGACGGCGCCGAAGCCGGATGCGCCGGTGATTTCGACGTGGCTGGCGAACGTCGAGACGATGGCGGGAGACTTGTCGGCGCTGGCGGATCGCCGGCACACGCCCGCGGCGGTGTATCGGGCCGATTCGCGGGAGCTGGTCCATGTATTGCCCGCGCGGTCGGTGGACGCGGTGATCACGTCGCCGCCG
>JBBSAF010000023.1:0-16218 GCA_038252525.1 Tepidisphaerales bacterium | reverse complement strand
TCGGTGGCGGGGTTGGTGATGTTCTCGAAATCGCGTCGGACCATCATCTTGGTCGTCTGGGTGTCGGCGTTGCCGCCGATGCGGGCCGTGAGCTTGATCGGATGGATGCCGTCGACCAGATAGACGTGATCGACCTCCGGGCCGGTGGCGGTCTGTCCGTCGCCGAAGTCCCATTCGCAGGTCGCCGGGGCCTTGGCGGGGTACGCGACGAAGTGATATCGCTGGGTATAGCGGTCGAGGAAGAAAAACTCCCCCTTGTATTGCACGTCGAAGTCGGCGGTGAGGGTTTTGCGGAACTCCTCCATGGCGCCGGGAATGGCGTGGCTGACGATGCCGAAGGACTCGCGCGCGATCCCCTCGAACTTGGGCATGTCGGGGCGTTTCCAGCCGACGGTCAGGTAGCCGGGGCCGCTGAAGTTGACCTGGATCATCTCGAATGCATGCCGCCCGCGCTTCAGGTCGATCGCGCCGTGATACCGGGTGTCACCGGGGCCGAGTTCGGAGAAGACCAGCGGCTTGTCGTCGATGTAGAGCGCGCCCCGGTCGTCGGTGGCCTGGGCGAAGATGTATTTGCCGTCGATGGGGGCGAAGATCGAGCCGGTCAGCTTGCACACGGTGCGGTCCTGGTCGCCGAAGGGGTTGTGGCCGATCATCGGGCGGTCGATCATGATGCGCCCGAGCACCGGGCCGGCCTTGTCGAACGCCTCGCGGGCCTGCAGGGCGTTGTCGAACGGGGCGCCGGTGTATTCGCGGAGCTCCATCAGCAGCCCGGCCTTGAAATCGACATGATCGAGGTTCTTGGGCGCGGGTTTGGGGTCGCCGTTGCCGAAATAAATGAAATACGTCCGCTGGCCGCGATCGAGGGCGAAGACGACCCGGGCGGTGTCGCCGGGACCGACCGACAGCAGTTCCGACGCCACCAACTTGCCATCCTCGCCGGCGACGCGAAGATCCTTGCCGTCGGGGCGGGCGTGGCCGGCGGTGAAGATGTTGGCCTCGGCCAGTTCGTCGCCGGAGCCGCGCTGGTCGTCCCAGATGACCTTCACTTGCCGGCGAAAGGTCCATGCGTTGTCATACCATGCGCCCTGGGCGACGGCGCCCATCGCCAGGCACAGGATCGCCGGCAGCACGAGGAGCGGGGATTGCAATGGCGGGAAACGCATGATTCATAGGATTTTACCATGGACGGGCCGGAAATGTTGACGCCATCGCGGGAACAGATCGCCCGTCCGTCGGCGATCCTGCTGGACATGGACGGGACGCTCACCGAGCCGCTGCTGGATTTCGCGGCCATCAAGGCGGAAATGGGCATCGGCGACCGTCCCATCCTCGAAGCGCTGGCGGGCATGCACGACGCCGACCGCCGCGCGGCCGAGGCGATACTGCATCGACATGAGGATGCGGCGGCGGAGCACTCGACACTCAATCCCGGCTGTCGGGAACTTTTATCGCTGTTGGCGGCACGGAGCATCCCGACGGCGGTCATCACCCGCAACAAACGATCGAGCGCCGAAATCGTCATGCGGCGGCATGGACTGTCGTTTTCGGTGTTGATCGCACGGGAGGATGCGGCGTTCAAGCCGGACCCGGCGGGGCTTCTGCTCGCGTGTCGAACGTTGGCCGCTGAACCGGCGGAGGCGTGGATGGTGGGCGATGGGCGATTCGACATCCAAGCGGGCCTGGCGGCGGGAATGCGGACGGTGTGGATCGGCCATGGAAGAACGCGGGCGTTCGACGCGGCGCCGTGGAGGACGGCGGGGGATTTGTGGGAGGTGATCGGGTTGCTGGAAGCAATGAGCGATGAGGATGGATAGAGGGCGGCGGGGCGCTCCCGCGACATGAGAGCACCGCGCGACTTGGGTATCACAACGAGGCGGGACGGCCCCGCCACGATTGCAGCGCGATGGTCCCGGACGCGGCCGAAGCGCCCTGTCGGCCGCATCGTCGGCCGCATCGCCCTTGCGTCGAATCGCGGGGCGTTGCACACTGGCCGCCCCGGCGGGGGTTTGGGCGAAAGGACAACCATGTCGGCGAGTCGAAGTGAATTGGTGCGGCGGATGGAATCGTCCGGGTTGGTCGCGGTGATCCGGGCCGATTCACCGGATCAGTTGGTGGATGTGTGCCGGAGCCTGCGCGATGGCGGCGTGGTTTTTTCGGAGATCACCATGACCACGCCCGGCGCCCTCGACGCCATCGCCCAAGCCTCGGCCAAGCTTGGAGGCGACGCGGTGATCGGGGTCGGGTCGGTGCTGGACGCCGAGACCGCCCGCATGGCGATCCTCGCGGGCGCGGAGTTTGTCGTCTGCCCCATCCTGAATCCGGCGGTGATCGAAATGGCCCATCGTTATGGCAAGCCGGTGATCCCCGGCGGGTTGACGCCGACGGAAATCCTCGGCGCGTGGCAGGCGGGCGCCGATGTGGTGAAGGTCTTCCCGGCCAACCATTTCGGGCCGACCTACTTCAAGGATTTGCTCGCCCCGATGCCGCAGTTGCGTCTGACGCCCACCGGCGGCGTTTCGCTGGAGACCGCATCCGATTGGCTCGACGCCGGGGCGGCGTGCCTGGGGGTCGGGTCGGCGCTGGTGAAAAGGGACCTCATCAAAGCCAAGGATTGGGCGGGGCTGACGAAGTTGGCCGGACAATTCGCGTCCATCGTCAAACGCCACCGCGACAACAACGGGTGATCGAATGCGAATCGACGACACCATCACCGCTGCGTCATTGACGTCCGCGCTCGACCGCGTGTTCGACCTTGCCGGTCGCAAGGTGCGCGATCTGGACTCCACATGGGATTCGGCCAACGGCACGCCGGTGTTCACGGTCGAGGGATAATACATCCGACGTGCTCTGTCTCGACCCTCGGAAATCCAACACGACACGGCGACCTCTTCGGTTTTTTCCCTGCGTTTAGGGCGGTCCTCGGCGTGCGGTCCGGTCAAAAAGAGTCTTTGGACGAGGGTCGAGACAGAGCACATCCGACGCTTTTCGACCAAGGGAAATGACGCCATGGCGGAAACGAAGCGAACGGCGATCGTAACCGGCGCCGGCCGGGGAATCGGACGGGCCATCGCCGTCGCCCTCGGCGCCGTCCAAGATGGACCACCAGACGAAGATGGGTTTGGAGGGAGTGAAAACCCCCGTTGAGCGCCGTCCTCATCGTCTTGAATTGCAAAGGCGGGGGCGAGGCGCCCCTCGACGTGGAAACCACGGCGGTTAGCCAGTGACTTTTGTATAACATCGGGAGTGAGGCGCCCCCGCGACATGGGATCCGCGACAGGCGGCTTGTGCACGGCAACGAGTGGCGAGACGTCCCGGCCCTGTTACTCCTGTCACCTCATCCCGTCACAACCCCGACTCGTTGACCTTCACCCCATGGGCCTTGAGCGTGTTGATCTGCACCACCTTGGCCGTGTCGGGATCGGCCACCACATCGCTGTGGCAGACGGCCTTCTTGCCCTTGTGGGCCAACGCCTTGATTCGCTCCTGTGTCAGCACGCCGCGCTGGGCCAGAATCTCCGCGCCGTCGGGGCTGACGCCGGGCGAGGCCATCGCGCGTTTGCCGGGCTGGGCCTCTTCATCCTTGCCGGAATAGAAATCGGTGATCTCCTTGCTGATGCGAACGCTGCACCAATCGTGCCCGCACATGGCGCAGAAATCGGTGTCCACATCCAAATCCTCATCGTGGAACGCCCTGGCCAAATCGGGATCGAAGCTGAGGTCGAAATGCCGCTGCCAATTCAGCGCCGCCCGCGCCTTGGTCAGCTCATCGTCGCGGTCGCGCGTGCCGGGGATCCCCAGCGCCACATCCGCCGCGTGGGCCGCGATCTTGTAGGCGACACAGCCTTGCTTCACATCCTCCTTCTTCGGCAGCCCCAGATGCTCCTTGGGCGTCACATAGCACAGCATGGCCGCCCCGTGATAGCCGGCGGCGGTCGCGCCGATGCAACTGGTGATGTGGTCGTAGCCGGGGAAAATATCCGTCACCAGCGGCCCGAGGACGTAGAACGGCGCCCCGTGGCACAGCCGCCGCTGGAGCTTCATGTTGTATTCGATCTGGTCGAACGGCACGTGCCCCGGCCCCTCGACCATGACCTGCACGCCCTTGGCCCACGCCCGCTCGGTCAGTTCCCCGAGGGTGGCCAATTCACGCAATTGCGCCTCGTCGGTCGCGTCGGCCAGCCCGCCGGGGCGCAGGCCGTCGCCGAGACTGAAACTGACATCATACTTCCGCATGATGTCGCAGATCTCGTCGAACATCTCGTACATCGGATTCTGTTTGCCATGCTCGATCATCCATTTGGCCAGCAGCGACCCGCCGCGCGACACGATGCCGATCAGGCGCTTGCGGACCAAGGGCAGATGCTCGCGCAGCACCCCGGCGTGGATGGTGAAATAATCGACGCCCTGCTTCGCCTGTTTCTCCAGTTCCGCCAGAATCACGGCGCGGGTCAAATCCTCGATGCGGCGGCCGATGATCATCGAATAGATCGGCACCGTCCCGATGGGCACACGGCTTTCGGCGATGATGCGGGTGCGGCAGGCGTCCAGGTCCCCGCCGGTGGACAGGTCCATCACCGTGTCGGCGCCCCACCGTTCGGCCCACCGGAGCTTCTCGACCTCCTCATCGGCGCCGCTGCTGATCGGGCTGGCGCCCATGTTGGCGTTGACCTTGGTCAGCCCCGCCCGCCCGATGCACATCGGTTCCAGCCGGTGTTTCAGGTGTTCGATGTTGGCCGGCACGATCATCCGCCCCGCCGCCACCTCGACGCGGACCTGCTCGGCCGACAGATGCGGCTCACGGGCCGCGACGGCCGCCATCTGCGGCGTCACGATCCCCAGACGGGCGAACTCGAGCTGCGTGACCGGCTGGAAATCCGCGTCCGCCGGAACCCATCGCCCCTCGGCATCCACCGACGATCCGGCCGGCAAAAAGTCCCACGCGGTCTTGTCGCTGACCGCCGGCATCCCCGGCGTGTCGGGGGAACTATAGGTGAGGGGTTGGCCGACCGCGCCGGGCAGGGCGAAGGAAGGAGGCGTGGTGCCCACCTTTTCGGTGGACGGGCTATCGCCGGTGGGCGGAAGCACAAAACGGCTGGGGGCAATATCGTGGGGCATCTGCGACTCCTTCGCGCTTCGCCGATGGGCGACCCGCGACCGGCGAAAACAACCAAATTGGCGAAGGAGGCCCCGAACGATTCGGAGCGACGGACGGGCGGAAATCCGCTTCCCTTCGCCGGCATGACCCGGATCAGGTTCCAAGGGTTTGCTCTCAGACCGACCCACCGGGCCGATCACCCCTAGGGATCAACCCGAAGCATAGGCGGCGCGGGGGGAAGGGGCAAGTTGGGGGAGGACAGTCGGAGAGGAAAACGGTGTTTCCATGCCAATTATGGCGGTCAAAATAGCATCCAAAGCCTGCCAATTCGTGAATCCGTTGGGATTTTTCTTCGGCAAGGAGTGACGAAAAGATACAATGATGAGGTCGGTTCTTCGACGCCAAGACGCTGACTTGGCGATCGTTTGCGCCAACTGCCATGCGATGATTCACCGTGGCAGACAATGTCGCCCGCTCAAAGGATTGATTCCCAAGGCCGTGAAGCACTGATCTCCAATGCCACCGATGAGTGGCGACTCGTCATGTCTCCGTTGATGGAGGGTTCATCCAATGGGCATCGCCAATTGCACGTTCTTGCCCGCCGCCGTGGGCCGTCTGCGCGTTCAGCGGGGTGGACATAGCATCCTTCGCAGCAGGGGTGTCCCCAAGCCCATCGTTCTGGTGGACACGCGTGAACGTTGGCCATGGGCGTTGCATGAGCAACACCCCAATTGGATCGGCGGGGAACAGAGAGTCACGTTGAAGACGGGGGACTATTCCATCGAGGGAATGGAGCATCTGCTGGCTTTGGAGCGCAAAAGTCTGCCTGACCTTGTGAACTGCACCGTCGTCGACCGCGAACGGTTCATCGCCTGTTGTGCCCGGCTTGCCACGTTTCGATGGAAAGCCATTTTGATCGAGGCCTCCCAGGAGGACATCAAACGCCGGTGGGATCCCGAGACGAGCGAGAGCCGGGTTCATCCCAATTCGGTGGTTGGCCTATTGGACGCCATCGAGGCCAAGTTCGGCATTCCTGTCATCCTCTCATCCATGCACCGCAACCTGTGCGTCGAACGGGCGGCCAGTTGGTTGTCGAAGCATTTCACCTATTGGTGGCTTGAAACGCATGGGCACGGGCGAATCTTGATCGATTCCGACTCGCTTTAATTGGAAGGCGGGCTGGCGGCTTGCCATGCCACCGTACCCGGAACCAGGGTCTTTCCCTCGTAAGAACCTTCATGGCGGGTCAAGTCGAAGGAGAAAAACCCCGGCGGTTTGGGACGGTCGTTATTGCCCCTCCGCCTTTCCCCGCCATTCCCCATATTCTCCCACCCCCATCTGGCCGATATCAAGGTTATGCCATCCATCAAGCGAATCGGCGTTCTCACCGGCGGGGGCGACTGTCCGGGACTCAATGCGGTCATCCGGGCCGTCACCAAGGCGGCCATCCATCGCTACAAGCTCGAGGTCTTCGGTATCGAGGACGGCTTCCTGGGCCTCATTCAGAACCGCATGAGGCTGCTGCACTGGAAGGATGTCTCCGACATTCTCACCCTCGGCGGGACCATCCTCGGCACCAGCAATAAGGCCAACCCCGAGCGATACGCCGTCAAACGCAACGGCAAGCTTGAATACGCCGATGTCACCGACCGCGTCGTCGAGCACATCGCGGCCAACGAGCTCGACGCCATCGTCTGCATCGGCGGCGACGGCACCATGACCGGGGCGTCCAACCTCGTGCGCCACGGGGTCAACTGCATCGGCGTGCCCAAGACCATCGACAACGACCTCGAGGGGTGCGACCAGACCTTCGGGTTCGACACCGCCGTGCAAACCGCCGCCGAGTGCATCGACAAGATCCATTCGACGGCCATGAGCCACCACCGGGTGATGGTCGTCGAGGTCATGGGCCGAAACGCCGGCTGGCTGGCGTTGGCCGCGGGCATCGCCACCGGATCGGATGTCATCCTCATCCCCGAAATCCCCTATTCGCTGGACAAAATCAACGAATTGCTCGTCGAGCGCGGGCGCCAGGGCAAGCGTTTCAGCATCCTGTGCATGTCCGAGGGCGCCAAGGCACTGGGCGGCGAACAGGTCATCGCCCGCACCGTCGAGGGCAGCCCCGACCCCATCCGACTCGGCGGCTGCGCCACCCTGCTGGCCAACGCCATCGAGCTGGCCACCGGGCTGGAGACCCGCGCCACCATCCTCGGCCACATCCAACGCGGCGGCACCCCGTCGGCCATGGACCGCGTGCTGGCCACCCAGTTCGGCCACCACGCCCTGGAACTGACCATGGGCGGCGCCAGCGGAAAACTGGTGGTATTGAAGGAAGGCAAGATCGGCCAAGTGAACATCGAGGAGGTCGCCGGCAAACAGCGGAAGGTGCCGATCGACCACCGCCTGATAGCGACGGCGCGGGCGGTGGCGACGCACTTCGGGGATTGATGCCGTGCGCGATCCTCGTGGCTTCCGCAGGATTCGCGCACTCTGGGTTTTTCCCACGCTTTCACGATCGTCACGAATGGGACCGTAGAATGGCCGGATCCGACAACATATCACTTGCGGTATCGATGTCCCCGTGGTGCGCCGGTTAGGTAAACCGCGATGCGCGACGTCCAAGTCGCCGCCGCCAACAGCAGGCATCCGCTCGCCAACAATGCCAGCCAAGACGACAGGGAAATCACCCCCCGATCACCCTCCGCCACCCCCGCCACCCTTGTTTTCCAATCCCCTCCATCCGCATCCGGCACCGTGTCCGCCACCGGCGCGTTGAGCGCCCCGCGCGATCCGTCGGCCCATCGCCACAATCCCGCCGTCAGCCCCGGTTCGTCCGATGAATCCCCCCCAGGTTCGATCCGCCGCGATTCCGCGGGCAATTGATGCACCGTGTCCGCCCGATATTCCCCCGCGTTCCCACCGACCCAATCCAACGCATTCACCCAGAACGACACGAACCCCGGCTCGCGCGAAAACGTCGGCGAATCGAATCCGATCCAAACCCCCCGCGACTCATCCGCGCCCGCCTCCCGCACCGCGACCGCCGGCTTTCCCCCCACCGTCATCACCGCCTTGAATCCCGCCGGCGGCCCGGCCGGCGCGACCACGGCGTCGGCCATCACCTTTGCCCATTCCACATCTGCCGTCACCGGATGATCCACAGTGCCCACCGCCCCGCCCGCCGCGCCGCCCAAGCTCGTTGCGACGATCACCACCACCGGGCCGCCGACTTTGGCCGCATCCGCCGCGTCCACCACCGTCACCGTCGGCGACCCGCCGTCCGTCGGGCGATGGTTTCCGTACACCCCCACCATCCGCCGAACCGCCGCCGGAGCATCGTGGCCCAGAGTGACCTTCGGCCAACTCCCCCGCCGGGCCAACCACGCCCGGTCGTCGGCCCCGACCGAGCCGCCCGGTGAAATCCCGATCCGCAACAACTCCCCGGCATTCGCCACCGCCAACACCGTCTCCGCCGTCGCCCCGCGCCCGGACAAAGTCAACGTTTTCGATGCCGATCCCCCGTCCCCCCCCGCCGTCACCTCGACGGCTCCCGCATCCGAAGTGCCGGCGATCGCCACCCACACCCGCGCGATCCCCGCCGCGTCCACCCGCGCCGACACTCCCGCGATCCCGACGTTGGCGCCCAACGCCCCCGCCGGCACGACGAACACACGCGGATCGTCCACCCTCTCGACCCCGCCGCCGACCACGATGACTCGTCCCTGCGTCGTCGCCAGCGCCCGTCTCACGGCTTGCGCGACCCCATCCCGCGCATCCATCGCCGTCGGCGCCAGTTCCTCGATTCGCGCAAGCCACTCCCGCCTCGCGGAAACCTCCCCCCCCGTCGCCGGCACGGCCACCACCCGCGCCCGCCCCACCGTCTTCGTCGCCGCCAGTTTCCGGGCCGCCACGACATATCCCGCCACGCCATCCCGGGACGCGCTCGCTGAAATCCCCCGGTTCACAATGATCGTCGCCATCTCCCCGTCCCTAGCGCCGACGATTCCCGGCCCCCCCGCCGCCAGGATCGCCAGCCCCATCGCCACGAGGATCGCCACCACGCACACCAGCGGCGGGCGCACGCGACGATGGATCGTCCGCGGCGATTCGCCCGCCTGCCACAGCGCCAAAAAAGGAACCCCCACCCGCCGGCGCAGCCCCAGCAGCATCCACGCCGCCACCCCCGCCCACGGCGCCAACCCCCACAGCCACCCCGGCGAACCCCAAATCATCCGGCGCCCCTCTCCCCCCACCGTCCACTGCGACAGGTTGCAAGTTGCACGTTGTACGTTGCAAGCAAAGGCGGACCACGCATGGGCTTTCTCCGCCTATTCAGACAGGTTGTCAGTTGTACGTTGTAAGTTGTAAGCGAAACCGGACCACGCATTTGTGCTGCTCCGCCTACTCACCTTCCGCCTACCGCCTACTCCGACACGTTGCAAGTTGTAAGCGAAACCGGACAATGCATGGGCTGTCTCCGCCTACTGTCCTTCCGCCTACCGCCTACTGCCTTCCTCCTCCCCCCTCCTACTTCACCGCCTCCGGCGCCACCACCACCTTGTCCAGCAGGATGTAGTTCCGCCCCCGGTATTCCGTCACCGATCCCGTGATGCGGAATCGCAATTCCCGTCCCCCGCGGGCCAGCTCGTTCTCGATCGCCATCAGCTTCAGGTTCGGCAGCAGCACCACCGGCGGATCCTTCATCGCCGCCCCGTCGGAATCGAACGAGAACTCCATCCATTGCCCGTCGGCCGACTTGTGGATACGCCCGGTGCGATCGACGATGAGCGTCCCCTCGCGCATGACATTCAGAACCGGCGCCCCCGGCGCCACCGCCTTGGTCCCGCTGGTCTCATCCTTCCGCGAATCGGGGATCGGCTGGAGCGGCTCGCCCCCCGGCGTGTTCGGCGACAACAGCCGATCCATCTCCCGCGCCGACCGAACCGCCCGCGGCGTCGCCCCCCGCGACCCGGCCTCCGACGAACCCGCGCCGTCCGTGTCCGACCACGCCGCCACCCCCACCCCCAACACCGCCGCGACCGCCACTGCCGCCCATCGCCTCATTGTGAATCTCCTTTTGCCGCCCCCCCAACAATAGCCCGCCGCCCCGCCGCCGTACAATGACGAGTCTTCCGTGAGTTCATGTCGCGGGGACGCCTCGACCCCCATCGCTCCGCCCCCGCGGCCGTCAGCACGGACGGCGATTCACCGCAGGAACGTCTCCGCCGGAATTCCGAAATGCCCGCCCAGAACCTTGGCATGCGCCCGGCTGATCGCGCGGGTACCCCGAAGGATTTTCGATCCCAACTCGCGTTGTCCCAGCAGACGCCCCAAATCCGACCCGCTCATGCCGTTGGCCTCCAACAGGTGGATCAAGATCCCCCTCCCGTCGCGATGCTCCGCGCCCCCCATGCGCTCAAGCTCATACGTCCTGGCCAGATCGCCCAACACCGCCAGATAATCCGCCTGCCCGGCCGACAATTCCGATTCGGGAACCCTCGTCAGCTCGTCAATCATCCGCCACGCCTCGCCCAAGCCGTCGACATCCCGGATGGGGGCCAACGGCAAACGGCGAATCAACGCCAGGTAGTCATCGCCGGCGATGGGTTGATGTTTCAGGGTCTTTGCCATGGTAGGCTCCCGTCTCCATGTACGCGATTTTCCCGCCCCGCGCCCACTGTGGCGGGGCGTCTCGCCCCATGCGTTTCCTTTCACCTGCTCCCGGCCATCGGAACCATCGACGCAACTTCGCTCCGCCCATTCAATCCGCGCTCTTCCCCCAACCCTTCGCCAACCCCGTGAACATCGCCACCCCCGTGGCGATCGCGTCGTCGTTGAAGTCGAACCGGTCGCTGTGCAGCGGCGGAGGGTCACATTCGCCGGGCCGACCCAATCCCAACATGAAAAAACATCCCGGCGCCCGCTGAAGATAATACGCGAAATCCTCCCCCCCCATCGACGCCCGCGCCACCGGCAGACCCCGCGACGCGCCCAGAACCTTTTTCGCCGTCGCCATCACGAACTCCGCCATCGCCGGATCGTTGTGCAACGCCGGATACCCCTCGATCCACTCGAACCGCATCTCGCAATCGTGGGCCGCCGCGATCCCCCGGCAGCGGCGCTCGATCGCCCCGCGCAGCATCGCCCGCGTTCCATCGGACAAACTGCGGGCCGTGCCCCGGATCGTCGCGCGATCGGGAATGACGTTCACCGCCGTGCCCCCCTGGATCATCCCCACCGTCACCACCGCCGGCTCGGTCGGGTCGATCTCGCGCGAGACGACCGACTGAAGCGATCCCACCGCCTCCGCCGCCGTCACGATCGGGTCGCGCCCCAAGTGCGGGAACGCCCCGTGACACCCGCGACCCTCGAACTCGACATGGAAATTGTCCGTCGCCGCCAACAGCGCCCCCGCCTTGGTCGCCACCGTCCCCGCCGGCAGGCTCGGCCAGCCATGCAGCCCGAAAATCGCCTCGACCTTTGGACCCAGCCGACCCTCCAGCACCCCCGCCTCGATGAGCCGAAACGCACCGCCGCCCCCCTCCTCGGCCGGCTGCCAGATCAATTTCACGCAAACATCCAGCTTCGACGCGATTTTCCGCAGCGTCGCGGCCGTCGCCAAGAGGATCGTCGAGTGCCCATCGTGTCCGCAGGCGTGCATCCGACCGGGAGTGACCGACGCATACTCCCGTCCGGTCCTCTCGGTGATCGGCAACGCGTCGATGTCGGCCCGCAGCGCGATGCACGGCTTGGATTCATCGCCAACCACCGCGATTGTCGCCGTCGGCGCATCGGGAATCCCGGCGATGAAGTCGATCCCCAGCCGCTTCAATTCGTCGCGGATCAATCCCGCCGTGGCGAACTCCTCATACGCCAGTTCCGGGATTTGATGCAGACGATGCCGCAGGTCCACCCAGTGACCAACCTCCGCCAATGGCTTGCGTTGCGTTGCCATGAGGGATTAGGGTATCGACCCTCCCGCGCACCGACAAGCCCGAACCCATGCCCTCTTGGCGACGTAACATGCTTGCGTGGCGGTGGTTGCGAGAACACAAGACCCCAACCTGTGGTGGATTTTTTCCACCCCCTCCCCCACAGCCGGGGGCTTGACAAGCATTAAAGGAAACCGTACAATATCCTAACACTCGTTTTGCAGAAACCCGCGTCCAATTGCCGATAACCCGAAAAGACCCTTTTATGGGAAGGCGGGCGACCATGGCGAAGGAATCGACGGAAGTGGCGATCCCCCGGGATGCCCAAGGCGATCTGTTCATGAAATCAACCACCACCCCGGCCGGCAAATCAACGCCCAAAACATCCCGCGTCGCCGTCCCGCCCGTCCGCGAGACGGCCGAGACCATGGCGACCAAGCAAAAGGAAATCGCCGTCAGCGAGTTCTTCGCCAAGAACCGCCACCTGCTCGGCTTCGACAACCCCCGCAAGGCGCTGCTCACCACCGTCAAGGAGGCCGTCGACAACGCCCTGGACGCCTGCGAGGAAGGGGGCATCCTCCCCGAGGTCTGGATCACCATCGAGGCCCTCAACGGCGGCAAGGCGACGGCGGCGACCCCGGAGCCGGGCAAGAAATCCAAAAAGAAGTCGGATCAGCCCAATCTCATCGACGGCGCCGACGGGACCGATTCCTCCGCTTCGGCCAGTTCCATCGCCAACGCCACGCGCTTCCGTGTGACCGTCCGCGACAACGGCCCCGGCATCGTCAAAGCCCAAATCCCCAATGTCTTCGGGCGACTACTTTATGGAAGCAAGTTCCATCGTTTGCGCATGAGCCGTGGCCAGCAGGGCATCGGCATTTCCGCCGCGGGGATGTACGGGCTGCTCACAACCGGGCAGAGCGTCGAAATCATCAGTCGCACCGGACGGCGCAAACCCGCGCACCGATTCGAGTTGCAGCTCGACACACTCAAAAACCGCCCGGAGATCCTCGTCGATGAGGAACTGTCGGCTTGGAAAATGCTCCCCGACGCCTCCGGTGGCAATGCCCCGGCCAATGGGTACGCCGCATGGAAGGACGCCGTCGCCGCCACCAACGCCGATCCCGACGCCGAGGAGGTCGAGCACGGCACCGAGGTGTCGATCACCCTCGAAGCCAAGTTCCAACGCGGACGGGCGAGCGTGGATGAATATCTCGAGCAAACCGCCATCGCCAATCCCCACGCCCAAATTCACTGGATGGCGCCCGACGGCTTGCAGCGACTGTTCCCCCGCGAGGTCACGGAGGTTCCGGCCTCCCCGGCGGCCATCAAGCCCCACCCCTACGGCGTCGAGCTTGGCGTGTTGATCCGAATGCTCAAGGAGACCGAGCACAACCATCTCGGCGAGTTCTTGCAGGATGCGTTCAGCCGGGTGTCGCCAAAGGTCGCCAAGGAAATCTGCGACAAGGCGACGGGGCTGAGCACCCAAACCTGGTGCAGCCAGGTCGCCCGCGAGGAGGCCGACCGGCTCCACAATGCGATCCAGCAGACCAAGATCATGGCGCCCCCCACCGACTGCCTGGTGCCCATCGGCCCGCAGCAGATCCTCAAGGGCCTTCTCAAGGAAATCAAGGCCGAGTTCTACACCGCCGAGACCCGCGAGCCGGCGGTGTATCGAGGCAACCCTTTCCAGATCGAGGTCGGCCTCGCCTTCGGAGGCAACCTGCCCTCCGACGATTCGGCCAGGGTGATCCGCTTCGCCAACCGCGTGCCGTTGCTGTACCAGCCCAGCGCCTGCTGCATCACCCGCAGCGTGATCGGAACCAATTGGCGAAACTATGGCACGAGCCAGCCGCGCAACGGGCTGCCCGAAGGCCCGCTGGTGATCTTCGTCCACATGGCCAGTGTGTGGGTGCCGTTCACCAGCGAATCCAAGGAGGCCATCGCCGACTACGACGAAATCTCCAAGGAGATCAAGCTGGCGATCCAGGAGTGCGGCCGAAAGCTCAACACCTACATCCGCCGGCGTCAGCGGATCGCGCGCGAAGGCCAACGTCGCCACGTGTTCGAGAAATACATCGGCGAGGTCGTCATGGCGTGCGAAAAGATGACCACGATCGACGCCAAGGCGCTGTACGAGCAATTGCAGGCGATCGCCCAGTCGCGCACGGCGACGGCGGACATCCAGTTCGACGAGAATGGCAACCCGATCAGGCCGGCGCCTTCGGGCGGTCGGCTGGACGGGGATGACAACGTGGTGGTCATCGAAACCAACCAATCCGACGCCATCGCCGACGACGACGACGGAGAGGCTGACGCCGGGAACGGCAAGACCCTGTTCGACGGCGACGGCGACGAGACCGAGGCGGCCTAGCGACGTGGGCGCCCCGGCGCGGCGCCGTCAACATAATGGACCCTGACCTCCGTCGCGGGGCCGCCCCGGCCCCGTCCGGGAGGCATGATCGGGAGACGAGGGATGTGGAGGCTGTGAAAATCGCGTTTCGCGCGCCGAACTCGGTCGTATTCGATTCGCGCAGGCGGCGAATGGCGGGGCCAAGGCTGCCCCGCGACAAAAAAACGCCCGCGTACCCCCTGTTTCGATCGTTCAATCTTTGCGTTGATGGCATTGGACGGGACGGCGCGGCAACGGGATCGACGGCGCCGACTCAACCGACGTGATGGCGCGGGACTGAAAATGCGGGTCGACGAACCAGCCCTGGCAATCCAGCGGCACATTCAGGGATGAAGACAATGGCGAAATCCACGGTGAGCAAGGCGCGCAATCCCCAGACCAGCAAGCGCTTGGAGGAAATGGCGAAAACCGTCGTTTCCTACGCCAAGAAGAAGGAGGACCCCGGCTTCGACATCCCCACCCGGGCCTTGAGCAACGCCAACTTCAACGAGAAAAAAGGCATCATCACCATGGGCGACAACGCCCAGCGGCGCAACTTCTTCAACCTATCGCAGGCCAAGAAGTTCATGCAGACGATGCTGGTGGCATCCGGGTGCAAGGAGCTAAACGATCAAGGCAAGACCACGAGCATCCGCGACCTTTACTACCACATGAAGCACACGATCCAGGGGACCAAGGAGAACACCTTCGACGAGCAGAGCGAGTCGGACCCGATCATCGAGGATCTCGAGGTCGCCATCACCTCCCTGCGCGAGGAATTGGGGCTGTTCGCCGAGAACAAGGGGGCGATGGTCGGCAATATCACCATCGTGGACAACGGCGACACCATCGACGGACGCAAGATGGGCACCGGCGGCTGGTCGGTGCCGAGCATCGTCGAGCCGGATGTCATTCAGTTCAAGAAATGCGAGGCCGATTACATCCTGCTGATCGAAAAGGGCGCCGTCTGGCGCCGGTTCAACGAGGACCGTTTCTGGCAGACCAGCAACTGCATCATCATCCACGGCGGCGGCCAGCCCCCCCGCGGCGTGCGCCGGCTGATGTACCGGATGCACAACGAACTGAAACTGCCGGTGTTCGTGCTGGTCGACAACGACCCATGGGGCTACTACATCTACAGCGTCGTCAAACAAGGCTCGATCAACCTGGCGTTCGAGTCGGCCCGCATGGCAATCCCCAAGGCCCGATTCATCGGCATGAGCGCGTTCGACGCCGACCGCTTCGGCATCAACAAAACCGTCACCATCGCCATGAAGGATGAGGACATCCGACGGGCCAAGGAGATCATGAATTACCCTTGGTTCAAGCACAAAAAAGATTGGCAGAAGGAAATCGCCCAGATGCTCAAGAGCGGGGTGAAACTGGAGCTCGAAGCGCTGTCGAGCAAGGATTTTTCCTTCATCACCGAAAAGTACCTGCCGGAGAAGATGAAGAAGTAAATGTGGCTGGATTGATGGAGCAGTGGGCAGTGGGCAGTGGGCAGTGGGCAGTGGGCAGAGCGGAAGGAGGGTAGGCGGTAGGCGTAAGGCGGAGGGGACGGAGATGGCGCGCGGGACGGGACCGTGTCTTCACGTACAACTTGCAACTTGCAACCTGAAACGGAAGGCGGAAGGAGGGTAGGCGGTAGGCGGAAGGCGGAGGGGACGGAGACGGCGCGCGGGAAGGGACCGTGTCTTCACGTACAACTTGCAACTAGCAACCTGAACCGGAAGGCGGAAGGAGGGTAGGCGGTAGGCGTAAGGCGGAGGGGACGGAGATGGCGCGCGGGACGGGACCGT
>JBBSAF010000022.1:0-16528 GCA_038252525.1 Tepidisphaerales bacterium | reverse complement strand
CGCACCGGCCCATCCCCGGCAATGGCGCCCCCGCCCCCTTCATCCCCGGACGCCCCCCCCAACTTCTGGTGGCCCTCCGGTCCATCGCCCACCCATTCCTTCCCGGCTATCAGCGCTGACGCGCCGGTCCCGGCGCCCTACAATCCCACTTTCGCAACCACCCTCATACAGGAGATCCCCATGCCCACCCGCAACGCCGACGCCGTCTGGGAAGGCGGCCTGACCGATGGCCACGGAACCATGAAACTGGGCAGCGGCGCCTTCGAGGGGAACTATTCCTTCGGAAGCCGCTTCGAGGGCGCCCCCGGAACCAACCCCGAGGAGCTCATCGCCGCCGCCCACGCCGGCTGTTTCTCGATGGCCCTCTCCCACATCCTCGGCCAAGCCGGCTTCAAGCCCCGGCGCATCGCCACCACCGCCAAGGTCACGATCGACAAGGTCGAGGGCGGCTTCAAGATCACCAAAATCGAATTGAAAACCCGCGCCGCGATCCCCGACATCGACGCCGCCACCTTCAAGAAACACGCCGATGCCGCCAAAACCGGCTGCCCCGTCAGCCAAGCGCTGGCCGGAACCACCATCCACCTCGACGCCGCCCTCGAATGAACCCGACGCCCCGCCGGGACCGTTTCAATGGCGGCGCGTCCCGCGCCCGCTCCTTGCCGCGCCCGCGATCTTATTGTCGCGTGGGCGCCCTCGCCCTCGTTGTTATACTGCTCGCCGGCCATATTGAGACAATTCGCTTGGGTAAACACGCGATGCGACGCATGTTCCGAGCCATTGCGAATGTCTCATGGAAGGCCGCGAGCAGTATATACACAAGTCGCCCGCGGCCCCCCCGGGATTCGTGTAGCTCAGCCGCCCCCGGCAGAGTGAACGGTCAATGGCTTACACACGTGTGACATCGCCGAGGGCGGCTACGCCACATATCTCTTGGCTGGAGAATAGTTTAGGGCGAGAGAGGACTTGTGTATGACAACGTAGCGCGTCGACCTCGCCTTCCCTCATTGCCGGCGCGCGAACCTTCCGCTCGGGCGTCCGATTCATTTCGCCGGATGTTCCCCCAAATCCCTCAGCGCATCCTCCAGCGCCAACACCGAATAGCTCGTCGCCAGCACCGGGCTGTCCTCCATCCAGCGCTTGTCGCCGACCCAGCTCCCATCCTCTCGCTGCGCCGACGCCAACGTGTCGATCAACTCCGCCCGCCAATCGTGTTTTTCACCCTTGGCGTCGGTGACGATCGGTTCCCCATACGCCTCCAGCGCGCGTCCCATTGTCATGTAATAGTAATAAAGCCCATGCTGTCTCTGCGCCGGATCGGCCGCCCCCATGCCGGGATTCTCGCTGAGCGTCCAATTCCGTCCGATCCACTCCCATGCCGCCTTCACCCGCGGATCGTCCTTGGACAGCCCGGCGTAGATCATCGACTTCAATCCCGCATAGGTCATCGAGCCATAGGACCGCAGCCGGCGAGCGCCCTGGGCATCGACCATTTCCCCGGCCTCGGAATCGCCGTTCTCCGCCGCGGTGTAGACGAATCCACCGTCATTGCCCGCCCACGACTGGTCGTTGCTCTCCGATCGGTTCTGCGTGCGCGACACGAACGCGATCGCCGCCTCGTACGCCGGATCCCCCGTCTTCAACCCCGCATCGTGCAGCGCGTCCATCGTGAGTTGCAGGTTCGACAAATCCGGCCTCCGATGCCGCCCATACCCCCACCCGCCATACGCCGGGTCGTTCGGCTCCACGCGATTGGCCAGATTCTCGATCCCCGCGATCTTGTCGGTCCATTGGATCGCCCGCAGGAACGCCACCGCCTTCTCCATCTGCGGCCTGTACCCATCGCCCGCCGCCGCCAATGCCGTCACCGCGATGGCCGTGTTGTAGTTCTCCAACATCCCGTTGGCGATCCGACCATCGTCTCCTTGGAACGTCAGCAACTTTTCATACGCCTTGGCCAGGAACGGATCGTTGGCGCTGTATTGCCCGCCGTCCAGGAACGCCCGCAGCGCGATCGCCGTGATGGCGGGGGGCGCCTGCGGGACGTTGAACGCCCCGTCGGGTTGCTGTTGGGTTTTCAGATACGCCAACCCGCGGTCGATCGCCGCCCGCGCCTTGGCCGCCGCATCCTGCTTGGCCGTCGCCGTCGCCGTCTCCGGCGCCGCCGCCCGCGCCGGCGACTCCATGGCCACCGATCCCGCCGCCATCGCAGCCGCCAATGCCAACATCGCCATATTCTTCATATCGGATCTCCTTTGGATCATCCCCTTGGTTCGCCTCATTCCGCTCCGCCAGCGCCCCAACCGCGTTTCCCGGGCGCCGCGTCACGGCGTTTCCCGCTAACATGCCCCCAGCCATGATTATTCGCAACCCCCGACGCCTGATCCACTGGATCGCCACCCATACCAACCTCGTGCTGATCGCCGCCTTGCTGGTCCTGGCCGGAACCGACGCCTTCGTCAAGATCGCCGGCGAGGTCCTCGAAGGCGAAACCCAGGCTTGGGACAACTGGGCCGTCCGCGTCCTCCGCGAGCCAGGCGATCCCGCCCAACCCATTGGACCCCGCTGGCTGCCCGAGGTGGGGCGCGACCTCACCGCCCTCGGCGGCGTCGCCGTCCTCGCCGGCGTCACCCTCGCCGTCGCCGGGTATCTCGCCATCGCCGTCCAATACCGCGCCTTGATCCTTGTTCTCATCGCCACCATCGGCGGCGCCGTCCTCAGCTTCATCCTCAAAGCCTCCTTCACCCGCCCCCGTCCCGACATCGTGCCACACCTATCGTATGTCGTCACCTCCAGCTTCCCCTCCGGCCATTCCATGCTCTCCAGCGTCGTTTACCTCACCCTCGGCGCCCTCCTCGCCCAATTCGCCCATCGCCGCGCGTTGGCCGTTTATTTCCTCGCCGTCGCCCTGTGTTTGACGTTCCTCGTCGGCATCAGCCGCGTGTACATGGGCGTCCACTACCCCACCGACGTCCTCGCCGGCTGGATGGCCGGCCTCACCTGGGCCGTGCTCTGCTGGCTGGTCGCCCGCTTCCTCCAACGCCGCGGCCACGTCGACCCGCCGTCCGACGAACCCACCGCATCCCATCTTTAGCGAATGGTTAAGGTGTGGACCTCGCCCTCGCTCCCCCGATCATCGCACCCGGAGACATTCCGATGTCCGACGACCAAATCCATTCCGAAGCCCCCGACCCTTGCCCACGCGTGCGCCACTGGACCCGCGCCGGCGTATCCACACTCCCCCATCCACGGTGAACCCATGCCCTCCATCCCCAATAAACTCTCCTTCCTCGACCGCTTCCTCACACTCTGGATCTTCCTGGCCATGGCCATCGGCGTCGCACTCGGACATCTGATCCCCTCCGCACCCCGATTCATCCACCATTTCGAGCTCGGAACCACCAACATCCCCATCGCCATCGGCCTCATCCTCATGATGTTCCCCCCCTTGGCCAAGGTTCGCTACGAGGAGCTCGGCGATGTCTTCCGTGACACCAAGGTTCTCGGCTTGTCCCTCGTCCAAAACTGGATCATCGGCCCGATCCTCATGTTCGCCCTCGCCGCGATCTTCCTCCACGCCCACCCCGAGTTCATGATCGGACTCATCATGATCGGGCTGGCCCGTTGCATCGCCATGGTCCTCGTCTGGAACGCCCTCGCCGACGGCGACACCCAGTACGCCGCCGGCCTCGTCGCCTTCAACAGCGTCTTCCAAGTCCTCTTCTACGGCCTTTACGCCTGGATCTTCCTCAAAATCCTCCCCCCGATCCTCGGCCTGTCGCTCGGCGATGTGGACCTCTCCAAGATCACCATGGCCAACATCGCCAAAAGCGTCTTGGTCTACCTTGGCATCCCGTTTTTCGCCGGGATGCTCACCCGCTTCCTCCTCGTCAAATCCCGCGGCCGCGACTGGTATGAGATGCGGTTCATCCCCGCCATCTCCCCCATTACCCTGCTCGCCCTGCTGTTCACCATCGTGGTGATGTTCGTCATCCAAGGCGACAAGATCGTCCGCCAGCCTTGGAACGTCGCCCTGATCGCCGCGCCCCTGCTGATCTATTTCGCCGTCATGTTCCTCACAAGCTTCTGGATGGGTCGCCGCGCCGGCGCCGACTATCCCAGGACCGCCACCATCGCCTTCACCGCCGCCGGCAACAACTTCGAGCTCGCCATCGCCGTCGCCGTCGCGGTCTTCGGCATCGACCACGGCGCCGCCTTCGCCGCCGTCGTCGGACCCCTCGTCGAGGTCCCCGCCCTCATCGCCCTGGTGAACGTCGCCTTCCGGCTCCGTCGCCGATTCTTCCCCGCCGATCCGACGGAAATCGCCGAAGCCGAACACCCACGTGCGACCCGATCCCCCGCCCGCCCGACCGCCTTGGGCGTGACAAATCCCCGCCCGTGAACGATCATGTTCGACCATGAAGATCGGCACGTATTACTACCCCGACCAATGGCCCCGCGCCCAGTGGGAACGCGACTTCGACAAGATCGCCTCCATGGGACTCCAAATCGTCCATATGGGCGAGTTCGCCTGGCACCTGATGGAACCCCATGAGGGGGACATCCGCCTCGACTGGCTCGCCGATTGCGTCGAAATGGCCCGCGCCCGCAAACTCGACATCATCCTCTGCACGCCCACCGCCGCCCCCCCGATCTGGCTCGCCCGCAACCACCCCGAAACCCTCCCCCTCGACGCCAATGGCGTCCCCCAGCGCTTCGGTGGCCGACGCCACTATTCCCCCACCTCACCCGAGCTCCACGACGCCACCCGACGCATCGTCACCGCCCTCGCCCGTCGCTTCGCCGCCGATCCCGCCGTCATCGGCTGGCAGATCGACAACGAACTCGGCGGCCCCTTCAGCCAAAACCCCCACACCCACCGCGCCTTCCGCCAGTGGCTCTCCGAAAAATACAAGACACTCGACGCCCTCAACCGCGCCTGGGGTTGCCCCTTCTGGAACACCTTTTACCAAGACTTCGAGGAGATCCTCCTCCCCCCGTCGCGCAACCTCGATTACGCCAACCCCCACCAGCGCCTCGACGCCTCGCGGTTCTGGTCCTGGGCCTTCGCCCAGTTCACCCGACTCCAGGCCGAAATCCTCGACGGACACTTCGACCCGAATCGCCCCAAGCCGTTCATCACCACCAACTTCATGCCCGGATTCCCCGACACCAACCCCCGCGACTTCGCCGGCGCCCTCACCCTCTTCGCTTGGGACAGCTATCCCGTCTCCGGCAACGCCCCCCTCGGCCCCGGCGAGACCCACCGCCTCGGCGACCCCGCCCCCATCGGCTTCACCCACGACCAAATGGCCTCCCAGACCGGACGACTCGCCCTCTTCGAGGTCCAGCCCGGAACCGTCAACTGGTCCGGCATCCCCGCCCTGGTTCATCCCGGCGCCGTGCGACTCTGGCTCTGGACCGCCTTCGCCCACGGCGCCGAACTCCTCACCACCTACCGCTTCCGACAGCCCCTGTGGGGAACCGAGCTCTTCCACCACGGCCTGATCGGTCCCGATGGCATCACCCCCACCCCCGGCGGCCGCGAGTTCATGCAAACCATCGACGAAATCAAACGCCTCGACCTCTCCAAAACCGACACCCCCTTCCCCCCGGACGCGTCCAAAACCGTCGGACTCGTCGTCGATTACGACCAGTTCTTTTACTTTCTCACCCTCCCCCAAGCCCGCCGCTGGAATTATCCAACCCTCCTGTTCCGCTGGCACGCCGCCATCGAACGCCTCGGCCTGCGCGCCCGCATCCTCCACCCCGACGACCCCATCCCCGCCGACCTCCCCCTCGTCATCGCCCCCGCCCTCCAGATGATGACCCCCGACCAGATCGCTCGCCTCAAAACCTATCTCGACACCGGCGGCCAACTCCTCCTTGGCCCGCGCACCGCCACCATGGACCGCAACGGCCAACTCCACGAGGCGCCCACCGCCAAACCCATCCTCGACATGATCGGCGGCCAGATCGAGGCCTACGACGGCCTGCCCGACGAGCGCGTCGGCCAGATCGATCTCGACGGAACCGACCATCCCTGGAGCGTCTGGGGCGAACTGCTCTACGCCGAACCCGACACCCGCATCCTCGCCAAATACGCCGACCAGTTCTACGCCGGCGCCGTCGCCATCATGCAAAAGCGTCACACCGTGGGCCTGTGCACCTACTGCGGCGTCTACCCCGAACAGTCCCTCGCCGACGCCCTGCTCGAACGCCTCGCCAAACAAGCCGGCCTCCCCGCCACGGTCCTCCCCGACCGCCTCCGCATCCTCCAGCGCGGCCCCTACCGCATCGCCCTGAACTACAACGACCACCCCGTCGATGTCCCCGCCAAATCCGGCGTCCAGTTCCTCGTCGGCGCCCGCCACCTCGACCCCGCCGCCGTCGCCGTCTGGGAGGAATGATTGGATGGTCATTTGTCATTCATCATTCGTCATTCGTCATTGGTCATTTGTCATTGGCATGAAGGGCCCTTTGACTGCCAACCCAAATGACCAGTGACCAATGACAAATGACGTTTCCCACACTCAACGGCTTTTCCCCGTTGCCAACGCCCTCCCCGCGATCCTACGATCCATTCCTACCCCATTCTTCCGTCTTTCGGAGACCCATCCATGCCCGAGTCCTCCGCCATCGAATCGACGCAGCAGGAACATCGCCTTTTCGCACCCCCCGAGTCCTTTGCCGCTCGCGCCCTCATCAGTTCCCGCGCCGAATATGATCGTCTTTACCGACAATCCCTCGACGATCCCGACACCTTCTGGGCCAATGTCGCCAACGATCTCGATTGGACCAAAAAGTGGGATGCGGTTCTCGATTGGCGCCCCCCCCATGCCCGATGGTTCGTCGGCGCCAAAACCAATCTCGCCTTCAATTGCCTCGACCGCCAACTCCATCGCGGCCTGGATGACAAAACCGCCATCCTCTGGGAATCCGAAGCCCCCGGCGCCGACGGGCAACCCGAGATCCGTCGAATCACCTACAAACAGCTCCACCAATCCGTCGGGCGCTTCGCCAACGCCCTCCGCCGCCTCGGCGTGAAAAAAGGCGATGTCGTCACCCTCTACATGCCCATGGTCCCCGAGGCCGCCGTCGCCATGCTCGCCTGCGCCCGCATCGGCGCCCCACACAGCATCATTTTCGGCGGATTCAGCGCCCAAGCCATCGCCGACCGCGTCGACGATGCCAACTCCCGGTTCCTCATCACCGCCGACGGGGGATTCCGCCGCGGCGCCATCGTCGAACTCAAGAAAAATGTCGATGAGGCCCTCGCCAAGACCGACCGCATCGAAAAGGTCATCGTCCTCAAACGCACCGCCCAACCCATCGACATGAAACCCGGCCGCGACCTCTGGTGGGACGACGCCGTGGCCGACGCCCCCGCCGACTGCCCGGCCGAACCGATGGACGCCGAAGACACCCTCTTCGTCCTCTACACCTCCGGCTCCACCGGCAAACCCAAAGGCATCCAACACACCACCGCCGGCTACATGGTCGGCGCCTATTTGACGACGAAGTACGTCTTCGATCTCCGCGATGACGACATCTACTGGTGCAGCGCCGACGTCGGCTGGATCACCGGCCACTCCTACGTCGTCTACGGACCCATGCTCAACGGCGCCACCACCCTCATGTACGAGGGCGCCCCCAACTTCCCCGACTTCTCCCGATTCTGGGACATCATCCAACGCCACAAGGTCTCGATCTTCTACACCGCGCCCACCGCCATCCGAGCCTTCATGCGCGCCGGCCGCGAACTCGTCGATAAACACGACCTCTCCAGCCTCCGCCTCCTCGGCACCGTCGGCGAACCGATCAACCCCGAGGCCTGGATGTGGTATCACCAAGTCATTGGCCACGGCAAATGCCCCATCGTCGATACCTGGTGGCAGACCGAAACCGGCGCAATCATGATCTCCCCCCTGCCCGGCGTCACCCCCACCAAGCCCGGCACCGCCACGCTCCCGTTCTTCGGCGTCGACGCCGCCATCGTGGACCGCGACGGCCGCGAACTTCCCCCCAACCACGGCGGCCTGCTCGTCATCCGCAAGCCTTGGCCGAGCATGTTGCGAGGCATCTTCAACGACCCCGACCGCTACGTCCGCCAATACTGGTCCGATGTGAAGGGGATGTATTTCACCGGCGATGGCGCCCGGCGCGATGAAGACGGCTATTTCTGGATCATGGGCCGGATCGACGATGTGCTCAACGTCTCCGGGCACCGACTCGGCACCGCCGAGGTCGAAAGCGCCCTCGTCAGCCACGACGCCGTCGCCGAGGCCGCCGTCGTCGGCATGCCCCACGAAATGAAAGGCCAGGCCATCGCCGCCTTCGTCACGCTGCGCGCCGGCGTCAAACCCTCCGACGCCCTCAAACAGCAGTTGATCCAAACCGTCCGCAAACAGATCGGCGCCCTGGCCACCCCCGACCAGATCCGCTTCACCGGCTCCCTCCCCAAAACCCGCAGCGGCAAAATCATGCGCCGACTCCTGAAGGAACTCGCCGCCACCGGCGAAGTCAAAGGCGACACCACCACCCTCGAGGACTTAACCGTCCTCGCCCACCTCAAAGCCGACGAATCCTGAATCGCCTTCCCCCTCCTCCTCCTCCTTCTTCTTCTTCTTCTTCTCCTTCCGCCTACTGCCTACTGCCTACCGCCTACCGCCTACCGCCTACCGCCTACTGCCTACTGCCTTCCGCCTACTGCCTTCCGCCTACTGCCTTCCGCCTACTGCCAACTGCCAACTATATGCACGGCATCACATTTCCCCCGCACACCGGCAGATACACTCCGGTGATGAACCCCGCCAGGTCCGACGCCAGGAACGCCACCGCGTTGGCCACATCCCGGTCATGCCCCCAGCGCCGCAGCGGCACGGCATCGACATATCCGCTCGGCCGGCCCTCCTCCGGGCGGTTCTCGCTCACCATCCAACCCGGCGCCACCTGGTTCACCGTCACCCCGGCCCCCCCGATCTCCCGCGCCAGCACCCGCAGCACCCCGTCCATCCCGCGCTTGCCCGACACGTACGCCGACTGCCCCGCGGTGTTCTGCATGGCACACTCGGTGTTGATGGCGATGATCCTCCCCCAGCCGCGCTTCATCATCGCCGGCGCGAACGCCTTGGCCATCAGCACATTCTGCATCACGCACGACCGGAACTGGTCCTCGTAGTCCGCCGGATCCTGTTCCAGCACCGCCGTCCATTTGTATTGCGACACCGCGTTGTTCACCACGATGTCGGCATCGCCAAGCTCCGCCGCCACCGCATCCCGCATGGCCTCGACCGACGCCCGATCCGACACGGCCGCCCGCGCGATCATCCCCCGCCGACCCATTGCCCGCACCTCCCCCAGCAGCGTCTCGGCCATCGCCTTGTTCCCGTGATAATGAATCGCCACATCCGCCCCCGCCTCCGCCAGCGTCCGCGCGATCGCCCGCCCAAGCTCCCCGCTCGCCCCCGTCACCACCGCCACCCGACCCGATAGATCCAGTTTCAACATGATGCCTCCTTCAACGACTCAAATGAACGAAAATGGTTGCAAGTTGTAGGTTGTAGGTTGTAAGTTGTAAGCGAAAGAGGAGAAATGCGCGACTTGTCGCTACTCCTCACACCCCAATGAGAAGACGCCCTCCAATGACCAATGCCCGATGTCCGATGCCCGATGCCCGATGACAAATGACCAATGAAAAATGACCAATGACAAATAACAAATTATCACCACTCTCGCAACTTCCCCAGTCCATAACTCACAACCCCCGGTCCACAACCCCCAACTGCACCCCCTTGCCTTTCCCCCTCCCATCCCCCACCCTCATCATCCCCATGCGAATCCCCCTCGACACCCTCGACGACCCGCGCCTCGCGCCGTACCGCAACGTCAAGGACCGCCAACTCCTCTCCGAAAACCGATTCGTCACCGAGGGCGAATACATCGTCCGACGCCTGCTCGATTCCACCCTGCGGACCGAATCCCTCCTCCTCGCCGCCCGTCGCGCCGACGAGATCGCCCCGCTGGCCCCGCCCGACGTCCCCGTTTACATCGTCCCCGATCACGCCATCCACGCCATCCTCGGGTTCCAATTCCACTCCGGCATCCTCGCCGTCGCCCATCGCCCGCCACCGGCAACCCTCGAGCAAATCCTCCCCCCGTCGCCCGCCCCGGCCATGATCGTCGTCTGCCCCGACCTCATCAGCGCCGAAAACCTCGGCGCCATCCTCCGCCTCTCCGCCGGGTTCGGCGCGTCCGGCCTCCTCCTCGGGCGGCTCTGCGTCGATCCCTTCTACCGCCACAGCGTCCGCGTCTCGATGGGAACCGTCTTCCGCCTCCCCATCGCCCGTTCCGACGACATCCCCGCCGACCTCGCCCGCCTGCGCGATGCCGACGTCACTTCCGTCGCCACCGTCCTCGACCGCGCCGCCACACCCCTGCATCGCATCGACGCCCCGCGCCGCGTGGCTCTGCTCCTGGGCAACGAGGCCCAGGGCCTCGCCTCCGCCGACATCGCCGCCGCCGACCTCCGCGCCACCATCGACATGAAACTCGGCACCGACAGCCTCAACGTCGCCACCGCCGCCGCCATCTTCCTCCACCACTTCGCCGGCAAATGAAACCGCCCCCTCGCCGCCCCCCGTCCCCGCGCCATGGCGCCATGTCCATCAGTGCGCCAAAAGGATCCTCCTGATTAATCGCACAGTTCGCAATCCAAGAGAAATACCCACAGTTCAATACGGACTTTCACAGAAAAATCCGAATGCGAAAGCGTGTCTCCGTCTTCTCTGAATCCGTGTCAATCCGTGCCAATCCGTGGCCCATTTCCCATCCTGCCTCGGTCAAGCGAGACGGTTTCCCTCATTGACCCGCCGCCTCCGGCGCCCAATCCCGCCCCGTCGCCTTGGCCACCATCTGGTCGATCCAATGGATGTGATACTCCGCGCCCATCCAGCCGCCCAAAATCGCCCCGGCGCAACCCGCCGATGCCCAGTCGATCGGCAAGGGCCGGGCCAACGGCACGCCGCTCAGGGCGATCTCCAGTCCCTTGGGGTCGGCCCACGCCATCGCATACCCGAGCATCCCCACCACCAGCGGGCCGGCACAGGTCGTCACGATCCACTTGGGTCCCTGGAAGAATCGCCCGCCGATGGCCGTTCCCGCCGCCGATGCCGCGAAAACCGCCACCAGCACCTGGGCTTTTTCGTCGGTCGGGGCCAGCAGCCAGACCCCCGCCGCCGTCACCAGCAGTTGCGCCGCCACGGCCGCCACCGCCGTCCCCACCGGGTGGCGCACCTCGGCCAGCGCCGTATCATCCAACGGCTCGCCGTCGCCGACCGCCGGTCCCGCCCAGGGCATCCGTCGCACGATCCACGACCCCCCGACCATCGCCGCCAGCCATAAAAGCGATTCAACAATGAGCATCCAATACACCCCGGGATACGGATGCATCTGCAACATATCCCCCAGCGTCCCCCCGCGCAGGGTGAACGCCGTCAATCCGAGGCACGCCACGAAGAACCCCGCCTCCCCGCGATATCGCCCCACGATGATCGTCCCCAACGTCACCGCCACCCCGAACGCCACCAGCGCCCCCGGAATCGCCAGATACGCCCACGGGTGATACACGATCGTGTCGCTGTGGCCGGGCACGAATGGAATCCCCAGCCATCGCGCTGCCTGCCACAGCACCGTGAAGCAGCCGACCAATCCGATCGCCAATAGGCCGCGCGAACGTTGATAAGGGGTGAGCATGGGCGAGGTTCCGGTTTCCTAACGATTTCCTAACGATTGCCTAACTTGTGTGTCCGGCATAGGATGCGATCAACCGACGCCGAACCCGTGGCGAACGATAACGCGCGGGCGCGCGCAATCCAACCATGCCCAACCTCTTTGGCCAACCCGACGCGCCACTGCCCGACCGCCCCGACCGCCCGGTCGGCCCCTTCGCCGTCGTCGCGCTCGAAAATGCCCTCGACAAGACCCTCGATTACGGCATTCCCCGCCGGCTCCTCGGCCGCCTCAAGGTCGGCCAGCGCGTCAAGGCGCCGTTGGGCCGTTCCAACCGCGCGACCTTCGGCGTCGTCGTCGCCCTCACCGACTCCACCGAATATCCCAAGATCAAGGACCTCCTCGCCATCGACGATGACCGGGTGTTGATCGCCCCCAACATGATGCGCCTGGCCCGCTGGATGAGCCGATATTACTGCACCCCGCTGGGCACGGTGCTGGAGACCATCATCCCCGCCGCCGTCAAACGCCGCACCGGCGCCGGCGTGGTCCACAAGGTCCGCCTCAACCGCCCCCGCGAGGAAATACAAACGCTTTTGGGCAAGACCAAGGGCAAAAAACGCAAGGCCATCCTCGGACGGCTCCTCCTCGTCGAACCCGGCCATGATATCGAGCTCAACCACCTCGCCGGCGAGGCCGGAACCACACCCGCCACCGTCCGCCAACTCGCCAAGACCGGCCTCATCACCCTCCACGCCGAAACCGACTTCGGAGCCATGCGCGCCGCCGTCTACCAAAGCCAAGGCGCCGCCGACGCGGTTCCCGAGCCGGAACTGAACCCAGACCAAGCCGCCGTCATGGCCGAACTGACCCCCCGGATGCGCGGCGGGGCTTTCAGCGTTAATCTCCTCCTCGGCGTCACCGGAAGCGGCAAGACCGAAATCTACCTCCGCTGCCTGCGCGAGGTGATCGCCCTCGGCCGACAGGCGATCGTGCTGGTCCCCGAAATCGCCCTCACCCCCCAAACCGTCCGGCGATTCACCCAGCGTTTCCCGCGCGTCGCGGTGCTCCATTCGGGCCTCAGTTCCGGCGACCGTCACCGCTATTGGCAACAAATCGCCACCGGCGGCGCCGATGTGGTCGTCGGCGCCCGCTCGGCGGTCTTCGCGCCGCTGCCCAATGTCGGGCTGATCGTCGTCGATGAGGAGCATGAGGCCAGCTACAAACAGGACACCGCCCCGCGCTATCAGGGGCGAGATGTCGCTGTCATGCGCGCCCGCATCGAGTCCGCCGCCGTCCTCCTCGGCAGCGCCACCCCGTCCTTGGAGATGTACGCCAAGGTCCAGCGCCAACCCGATGACGATAAACCGTGGCCCTATCACCTCTTATCGCTGCCCCGGCGCGTGCGGGGACTCAAAATGCCCGCCGTCGAACTGGTGGACATGAAACAGGAAGCGCGTTTTCGGCGCGGCGTCCACCTTCTCGGCCAACGACTCGAACGGCTCTTGGAGCAGGAATTGGCCGAGGGACACCAGGCGATTCTGCTCCTCAATCGCCGGGGCTACAGCAACTTTGTCCACTGCTCATCCTGCCAGTCGGCCCTCCAGTGCAAATACTGCGACACCACCGTCACCTATCACCGCAACGCCACCGCCGATGTCCAAACCGCTTCCTTCGATGTCGGCAAGCAAACCGGACAACTCCACTGCCATTACTGCCTCGCCGTTACCCCTCTCCCCCCGGCCTGCCCCGCCTGCGGCAAGAAGCTGAGCCTCTTCGGGCTGGGCACCCAGCGGGTCGAAGAGGAGCTCAAACGCAAGTTCCCGAACATCACCTACGCCCGCGTCGACAGCGACACCATGCGCAGCGCCAAGGATTACGAGGACCTGCTCGGGCGATTCGGCCGCGGCGAGCTCCAAGTCATGCTCGGCACCCAAATGATCGCCAAGGGACTGGATTACCCCAATGTCACGCTGGTGGGGGTGGTCAGCGGCGACACGGCCCTGTCCCTGCCGGACTTCCGGGCCTCCGAGCGGACCTTCCAGCTCATCACCCAAGTCGCCGGCCGGGCCGGTAGGGGGGATGCACCCGGACGGGTGGTCCTGCAAACCTTCCAGCCGGACGATCCGACCATCCAGTCGGCCCTGCGACAGGATTTCGCGGGGTTCGCCACCAAGGAACTCGCCTTGCGCCGCGAAGTGGGCTTGCCCCCTTACGCCCGGATGGCGCGCATCATCTTGCGGGATCAGGACTTGCAGACGCTCCAGGAACACAGCGAAAAACTTGCCGCCGATGTCGCCGACGCCGTGGCCATGGAAAACCTTCGCGGCCCATCCTCCTCGCGCATCGTCATGAAAGGCCCCATGCCCTGTGCCATTGGCCGGATCGCCGGGTATCACCGCTATCAACTGCTGCTCAGTTCGGCCCGCGGGGAGCGATTGCAGCGGGTCCTGGCCGCCATTCGAGACAAGGGGGATCTCAAAAAGGCCGAACGAGTGGCAGTCGATGTCGATCCGGTGTCACTTTTGTGATGGAGGCGCGTTGGCCGTGCTGGGGTCATCTCTGTTATGGCGATGTGAAACCGGTGTGACTTTGGTGATTGAGACGGGTCCCGCCGATGGAAGATAGGGCGCCCGAAGGCGCCTATGCCGCACAATCGTTGCAATCGGAACATCGCTCGCCGTTAAGGTTATCTCCCGCTAAAATGCCCATTGCAATCTGGCGGACCCATGCGCATCATGTGAGAACCCGATGGGTTGGTCGCCCTTCAGGAGAAGGAGAAAATTCGTGAGCATTCGCAAGATCATCGCGTGTGCCGCCTTGGCGGCCGGTGGATTTTCCATACAAGCGGCCTCGGCCGCAACCATGCACATGGGCGGGTGGGATGTCGCCTGGCCGGATTCCCAAGCCAGCAGCGACGGAACCTACGTCACGCTGACGGTGCTGGTCGATGGCGGCAGCAGCTTCACCGTTCTGCAAAAAGTCGCCGTTTATACCGACCGCGCCGTCGATGGGCGCTTCCAGCCGGTCTCGCTGACCTTCACCCAAACCAGCGACTCCGCCGCCAAGCGCCTGCTCATCACCCAGGAAAACCTCACCAACGCCTCCGGCCATGCATGGACCGGCTTCGACTTCATCCTCGAGGGTGGATCCACCGGCTCCGCCGGCCTGCCCTATTTCGACACCGCCTATAGCTTCGGTGGCGCCAAAACATTCAGCATCGCCCCATTCACCACCGTCTCCTCCCCGATCTCCGGCGGCGGTGTCCGCAATGTATCGCTCGGCGGCGGGACGCTGGCCGACAACACCGTCTGGCGCCCCGGCGCCCTCTCCGGCGAACTCGCGATCGTCGCCTCCCCCATCGTCGGCGGACACCAGCAATTCACGCTGTATGAGCGCCCCGACGCCATCCCCGAACCGTCAAGCCTGGCCTTGGCGGGCGTCGGCGCCATGGCCTTGGCGACGCGTCGGCGACGGACGGCATAGGTTCTCCCGCTCACAGAAGGCATTTTCGATGAACCGCGACCGACCGGTCGCGGTTTTTTCGTGGGGTGAGCCACCGCTCCCTTGCAGTCTTTCATCGTGGTTGCGTTGCAGGCGAAGCTTTCAGGATGGCGGGAGGGCGGCGGTGGCCGATGCGGGGGTCACAGTTTCGTGATCACGTGGATGATGTAGTAGATCAGCGCGGCCATGAAGGCCGAGCAGGGAAGGGTGAGGACCCACGCCAATACGATGCGCTGTCCCCAGATCCAGCGGACCGAGCGGAGGGATTTGGTCGATCCCACGCCGAGGATGGCGCCGGTGATGGCGTGCGTCGTCGAGATCGGCACCCCGCCAATGCTCGTGAAGCCGATGATCGTGGTCGCCGCCGCCGTCTCGGCGCAGAACCCGCCGACCGGTTGCAGCCGGGTGATGCTCGATCCCATCGTTTTGACGATCCGCCAACCTCCGAAAATCGTCCCCAACCCGATGGCCGCGTGGCAGCTCAGAATGATCCACCACGCGATCTGGTGTTCGTGTCCGAACACGTTCAGATAGTGCGTCCAGGCGTGCGGATCGGTGCTCGGCTGGGCCAAATGGGTGTACCCCGCCGCCATCAGCAGGGCGTAGATGATGCCCATGGTCTTCTGCGCGTCGTTGCCGCCGTGCCCCAGGGAGTAAACGCCCGCCGACACCAGTTGCAGGCGTCGGAACAGCCGGTCCACCCGCGCCGGCGTCCCGCGCCGGAAGAGCCAGCCCACCAAGTTCATGTTGAACGTCCCCAGCAGGAACCCGAATAGCGGCGACAGCACGATGCCCAGGAACACCAGGAGCCAACCGGCCGGCAGGATCACCGACAGCCCGGCCTTGGTGATTGCGGCGCCGGCGAAGCCGCTGATGAGCGCGTGGGAGCTGCTCGTCGGCAGCGCCAGTATCCATGTGATGATGTTCCAGATGATGGCGGCGATCAGCCCGGCGAAAATGACGTTCACCCGCTCGTGCGGGGTTCCCAGCAGCGACACATCCACCAGTTTCCCGCTGATGGTCTCGGCGACCTTGGTCCCGAAGATGAACGCCGCCACGAAGTTGAAGAACGCCGCCCACACCACCGCCTGCAGCGGCGTCAGCACGCGCGTCGACACGATCGTGGCGATCGAATTGGCCGCGTCGTGAAAACCGTTCAGGAAGTCGAACACATAGGCGGTGAGCACGATCACCACGATCAACCCGACCATCTTCGGGTTGGCGGCGTCTTGGGCCTGGGCGAGGAACCAGAAGTCCATCATGTCATCCGGGGTGGAGGGTGGCCGGCGGGGGG
>JBBSAF010000021.1:0-16806 GCA_038252525.1 Tepidisphaerales bacterium | reverse complement strand
TTGTAAGAGCGGAGGGGCGTTGGCTTTTTCTTATCTGCCTACTGCCTACTGCCTACTGTTGCGGGTTCGGGTTGGGAGTGAGGTGGGTGGGACATTTCGGCGGGGGGATTCGGACGAAACTTGGGCGTGGACGGCGCGTGATGCGGGATGGGGTTCGGATCAAAATCAACCTTGGAGAGTGCGATGAAGCGATTGGGACTTGCGATGCTGGCGACGGCGGCGATGGCGGTCGGATGCGCGGGGGCCGGTCACGAGGCGCCGAGGGCGACATCGACTCAACCTCCGGCGGTGACGAAGACTCCGGTGGGCGATGCCCGCTCGAACGCGGCGCCGTCCGCGGCCGCGATGGGCGCTGCATCGCCGGTCGCCGCGACCTCCGCGAAGACCGCGACCTCGGCGGCGCCGACGGGCGCGACAACCGCCTCCCCCGACTTCGGGGCCGAGCGGTATCGCATGGTGAGCCGGGCCGACGAGATCGTCTCGGTGCTCAACAACGGCATGGTCGTGATCGTCAAGCGGGTGCCGTCGCCGGTTTGCGCGGTGCGCGCCTATGTCCACGCGGGCAGCGTCTATGAAGGGCAATGGATGGGCGGCGGGCTGTCGCATCTGCTCGAACACCTGGTCGCCGGCGGCAGCACCCATCGCCGCACCGAGGCCGAGAACCGCTCGCTGCTCCAGGCCATCGGCAACGACTCCAACGCCTACACCACGATGGACCACACGGCCTATTTCGTGAACACCACCCCCGACCACATGGACCAGGCGGTGGACTTGGTGAGCGGCTGGGTGCTGGGGGCGCTCATCACCCCGGCGGAGTACGCCCGCGAATACGAGGTCGTGCAGCGCGAACTGGAGAAGGGCAAGGGGGAGCCGATGCGGGCGTTTTATTACATGGCGGCCCGCAACCGCTACCGCGTCGGTCCGGCCGGCGTGCCGACGATCGGCTATCAGCAGGTGATTCAGGGCCTCAGCCGCGACGATGTGTTTTCCTATTACAAGGAGGCATACGCGCCCAACAACATGGTGTTCTGCGTGGCGGCGGACCTGGACCCCGAGGCGATGCTGGCGGCGGTGCGGAAGAATGTGAACGATGCGGCGCCGCAGCGCGATTTCAGCCACGACATCACCGCCGAGCCGCCGGTGGTCGCGCCCCGCACGGCGGTGGCGACCTTCCCCAAGCTCGGTCAGGCGCGCCTGGAGCTGGCGTTCCCGACAATCCGTTTGCAGGACGATGATCTGTACGCCCTCGACCTGCTCTCGGCGGCGCTGTCGGGCGGGGACAGCGCGATTTTGGTCGAGGAAATGCGCGACAAACAAAAGCTGGTGACGGCGGTGGATTCGAGCAGTTACACACCATCGTTCGTGCCGGGAAGCTTCTCGTTCGACATGCAGCTCGATCCCAAGAACATCGAGCCGGCGACGGCGGCGGTGATGGCGATCATCGACCAGGTGAAGGCCGACGGGATCGACCCGAACCGGCTCGAGCGCGCCAAGACGCAGATGCGGGTGGGCCGGGTGATGCAGCTCCAGGGCGCCGAGGCGGTGGCGGCGTCGATGGGAACCGACATGCTCTCGACCGGCGATCCGCATTTCAGCGATGTGTATGTCGATCGCATCAAGGCCGTCACCCCGGCGCAGGTGAAGGCGGTGGCCCAAAAGTATTTCGACCGCCAACGGCTGCTGACGACGGTGCTGCTGCCGGCCGAGGCGGTGGGCGCCGCGGGTCTGCCGGCGGCGGTGGAGATGATCCGCCCGGCGACGGCGACGACGCGGCGGTCGGCTTCGGCCGAGGGGTCGGCGAAGGTCACGCGGGTGGAGCTCGACAACGGGGTGATCCTGCTGCACAAGCGGATCGCCACCGCGCCCCTGGTGACGATGCAAATGTACGCCCTGGGGGGGCTGACGGCCGAGGATGCCAAGACCAACGGGCTGGGGAACCTGACGATGGAGATGCTGCCGCGCGGGACCAAGGACCACACGGCCCAACAAATCGCCGAGTTCTTCGACTCCATCGGCGGCTCGATCAACACCGGCTGCGGCAACAACAGTTGGTACTGGCAAACGACCTGCATGGCCGAAGACGCCGACAAGACCGCGGCGATGCTCGGCGACGTGGTGGCGAACCCGTCTTTTCCGGCCGACGAATTGGGGACGATGAAAAAACGCGTGTTGGCGGCCATCGCCGGGCAGGACGCCGATTGGACCGGACAGGCGTTCCGGTTCTTCAAGCAGAAATACTTCGGTCCAAGCGGCTCGCCCTACCAATTCACGGCGATCGGGACCGAGGCGAATGTGAACGCCGCGACGCCGGAGGAGTTGTCCAAGTGGTATGCGGACCGCGTGCTGAAATCGCGGCGGGTGGTGGCGATCTACGGGGACATCGACCTGGACCACGCCAAGAAGTTGGCGGCCGGGCAATTCGGCAAGGGCGCCAAGGTCGATGCGACGGCGCCGGCGCGGCCGGATGCCAATGCCGCCACGGTCCCGGCGTCCGGGGACGCCGGGGCGACGACGCCGCATGTGGTGATCGAGCGGGTCGAGACCCAAAAAACCGCCCAGCCGCTGGCGGGCGTGGTGATCGGCTATGACGCCCATGGCGTGATCGGCGAGGCGGCGACGTTCCCGTTGGCGGTGGCCGACACGATGACCAGCGGCTACAGCTATCCGACCGGCTATCTGCACGAGACCCTGCGCGGATTGGGGCTGGTGTATGTCGTGCACGCGGTGAACCAGCCGGGGGTGTCGGCGAAGACGCCGGGGACGTTCCTGGTTTACGCCGGGTGCGACCCGAAGAACGTGAACCAAGTGGTCGATCTGATCCTGGAGAACATCGCCAGGGTGCAGGGGACCGACGCCGACATGCAGGCCGACTGGTTCGACCGGAGCAAGGGTCTCATTGCCATCACCGAGGCGATGAACAACGAGACCGCCGGGGAGCAGGCTTCAACGGCGGCGCTGGACGAGTTGTATGGACTGGGGTACAGATATCACGATCGCTTCGCCGCCGGGATCGACACCGTGTCGCTCGACGACGTTCGCCGGGTGGCCGGCGGGCGACTGGGCAAGTGCGTGGTGACGATCAGCACCCCGGCGCCGGAGCTGGTGAAAATCGAGCCGGGCCGTCGGGATTATTCGTCGTTTCCGCCGGTGGATTTGACGCCCAAGGGCGTGCAACATGACTCGCCGGGCGCGCGATAGCCGGCGTGCGCGATCGGGCGGGTTGGTGAAAGGATTCATTCGATGGTTCACGATCACACCCAGAGGGTCGGGGCATTCCTGGAGGCCGCCGCGGCGCGGCAACCCACGCCCGGCGGCGGCGCGGTGACGGCGCTGGTCGGGGCGCTGTCGGCGTCCATGGGCGAGATGGTGCTCAACTATTCGATCGACAAGAAGGACCTCGAGGCGTTCCGCGGGGAACTGGAGCCGATCCTCGCGGAACTCAAGCGGGCGCGGGCGATGCTCACCCAACTGATGGTCGAGGACCAGTTGGCTTACGAGGCCCTCACGCGACTTCGGAAATTGCCCATGGACGACCCCGAGCGGGCCGGCTCGGTCGACGCGGCGCTGTTGGCGGCGATCCGGGCGCCGCAGACCATGGCGGCGACCGCCGCGGCGGTGCTCGAGATGGCCGACCGGGCGGTGAAATTCGTCAACTTTCACCTGCTCAGCGACCTTGCGGTGTGCGGCGATCTGGCGATGGCGGCGACGCGCTGCGCGATCTACAGCGTTCGGGTGAACCTCGCCGATGTGGTCGACGCCGAGGACCGCCGACACATCGAGTTGCAGATGAACGGCATCCTCGGGCGGGCGGCGTCGGTGATCCAACGCGTGATCCCGCGGATCTGGGATCGCCAATCGAGCGGGGTGTGAATCGTGGCCGACGCAAGGGATTACAAGCTCGACATCGGCTCGTGGGGCGCCCCGGACGGATCGGTCGTCGGAGGGACGGACGATGGCGCGATGGCCGCCGGCGCCGGCGCCCGCCCGTACCTGTCGGTGCACTTCGCCTGCTGCGGCGTTTACCAGCGCATCTACCGCAATCCCGATCAATCCGCCTACGAGGGACATTGCCCCAAATGTGCCAAGCGCGTGCGCTTCATCGTCGGCCCCGGCGGTGAGACCGCCCGGTTTTTCACGGTGAAATGAGTCGCGCGGGCCGGCGGGTTCCCCATCCCGTGACGTGGCGCATCCCGTCACGGAATCGCCTCCATCGTCAACCCCGCCGCCAGAGGGCCAACGCGCCGGCCAGCGATAGGGCGGCGAGGAGGGCGGCGGGGGGGGTGACATCCACCGCGCGGGTCGGGCGCGGCAACTTCAACGGGCGACGGAAATCCGGGCCGACGACCGCGCCGCCGGTGCGGGCGGCCAATTCCGCCAGCGATTTTACATCGGTCCCCACCGCGTCGAACTCGATCGGATAAGACCGCGGGATGGCAATCCAATCGACGAGCCGACCTTCGACGATCACGCGGAGGAGCCTCGCGCCGCCCGCCGGAAGGGTGACGGCGAAGCGTCCCGGCCCGACCCGCGGCAGGAGAGTGTCGGTCCCGTCGATGGCTCGGAGCACGACGGCGTGAACGTCGTTCCAGTCGGCCGGATCGGTCGATTCGACCAGGATGCGCCAGCCACGGTCGCGGCGCCGGATGACGGTGAATCGCGGGTCCCGCGGCGCCCGCTCGACGCGCCGGGCGAGTTTCGCCAGGTCGCCGGCCGCGGCGCGATGGGCGATGGCGATCACCCGCCCGACGCCGACGCGATGTTCGGCGATCATCACGGTCCCCTCCCCGGCGACGTCGGCCAGCGCCGTCGCCTCGGGCTTCAGCCACAGGCGGTTCCACGGCGCCACCGGGGCGGTCGGCCAGGCGCCCAGCCGGGGCGTCGATTCCAAGGCGACCGGATCGGTTCGCAACGGATTCGCCGACGCGGCGCGCACCAGCTCGCCCATGGCGTCGGCCCAACGCGCCGGATCGGATTGGGGGACGAGCGAACCCCCGGTGGAGCCGGCGATCAGCCGCAGCGCCGCCGCGCCCGGCCCATCGCCGATCAACAGCACATGCAGATGGACTCCCTTGGCATCGAGGCGCTCGGCGACTCCGGCGGGATCGGACACGGGCGCCTGGGCGTCGGTGAGCAGCAGGCATCGCGTGGGCATATCGCCGGCGGCGGCGGCGGCGGCGGAAAGATCTTCGAGCGCCGCGTCGAGGTTGGTCGGACCGGTTGGAACAATCGTCGGCGGGGGCAGGGGCGCTCGTCGGACGAGCCGGGCTGGCTGCGTCGGCGCCCACCAGGTCGAATCGCGGGCGAACGAGCCGACGCGGACGGGATCCTCCGGCGGCAGCGAATCGACCGCGGCGCGGACGGCGACGATCGCCCGGTCCCATCGCGACGCCCCTCCGTCACCGGCCAGTTCGGCCATCGAACCGCTGGCATCGGCGACGATCAGCCACCGCGTCGTCGGCGTCGGCGGAACGCTCGACAGCGGCGAGAGCGATTCCAGCGCCGTGTTGGCGTAACCCCCCGAGGCGAACGCCCGATCGCCGCCGCCCAGGACGACCGCGCCGCCGAGGTCGCGGACGTATTGCATCAACCGCTCGGCGGCGGTCGCGGGCAGGGCGTCGGCCGGAATGTTGTCCAGCACGATCACCGACGCCCCGAGATAGGCCGCGGGATCGCCCGCCAGCCGCGAAGGGTCAATGGCGACGAACCCCGCCGGCGCCGGACGATCCGACACCCACCATGGCCGGGCGTCGGCGGGGATGACATCGGCGGCCATTGCGTCGTTTTCAGGCCATAAGTCGCCCGGATCGAGTCGCACGCCGACACGGTCGGCGTCGAGATCGAGCGCCGCCGACAATCGCGCGCCCGGCGAGTCGATGGTTCGGGATTCATCCGGCGCCGCGCCGGCGAACCGCGCCGTCCGCGCCGCCCCGTCAATGGCGATGTCCGCGACGATACGTCCGGCGTTGGCGTCCAGATCCCGCACCGCGCCGTCGGCTGCATTCGTCAAAGCCGGGTCGATCACCGCGAACACCGGCGGCGCGGCGGCGGGAAGGTCGAATCGCCCATCGCTGAACAGCACCACCGCCGGGGCGTCCGCCGGCGGATCGAAGAGCGTTTGATCGCCCGGCAGATCGGCGCCGGCGGCGGGGGGGGAATCGACGTGGGTCGCCGCGAAATACACGATGCGATGGGGCGCGCCATCGAGCAGTTCCCCGATTCGCCGTCGCAGGTTCGCCGGATCGCGGTATTGGGCGCCGCGGGTGCTGGCCGAAAGATCGACCATCACCACCGCGACCGCTCGATCCGGCATTCGCCAACGCGGCCCGCCGGCGACCAGCGCGATCAGCAGCGCGCCAAGCAATCCGGCCGCCATCGCCCCCGTCGGCAGCGCGATGCCCCGGCGCCGCGCCACGATCGCCAGCGCCGCCGCCATGGCCAACGCGACGGCGGCGAGTATCGGGTGGGCGAGATCGAGCGGCATGGGCGGCATGGGCGGGCCTTGCCGGGGTCAGGTCCGGCGGATACAAGCACTTTATCCCATGGCCATGGAACCCGCGAGATCGACCACCATCCTATCCGTCCGCGTCCGCGGGCGCGTCGCCCTCGGCGGCGACGGACAAGTCACCCTCGGCGCCATCGTCGCCAAGCACGACGCCGTCAAGATCCGTCGGCTGTGCGATGGCAAGGTTCTGACCGGTTTCGCCGGCAGCGCCGCCGACGCCTTCGCATTGCTCGAACGATTCGAGAAACGCCTGGCCGAATATCCCGACAACACCCGCCGCGCGGTGATCGAGTTGGCCAAGGAATGGCGCACCGACCGGGTGCTGCGCCGGCTGGAGGCGATGCTGGCCGTCGCCGACCGACAGGTGAGCCTGATCGTCAGCGGCGCCGGCGATGTCATCGAGCCGACCGACGGCGTGATCGGCATCGGCTCCGGCGGCGCCTACGCGGCGTCGGCCGCCAAGGCGCTATTGGCGCACACGACGATGGACGCCCGGGCGATCGTCGAGGCGTCGTTGGCCATCGCGGGGGACCTCTGCATCTACACCAACAAGAACATCCGCGTCGAGGAATTGACCGCCGATTGAGCGGCGGCGACCGCATACACTCGCGACGTGGGTGCCCGGTGGCGCCCGGCCGGCGGCTTGGTCGCCGCCCGCGCTGGGGGCACCCGGTCGCGCCGCGGGCATCCGGTGGCGCCCGGCCAACGCCGTCGTCCCGCCCGCGCCGTCGGTGTCGGCTTGGCGCCCGGCCGGCCGCTTCGTCGCCGCCCGCGGGGTCGATGTCGGCTTGGCGCCCGGCCGGCCGCTTCGTCGCCGCCCGCGCCGTCGATGTCGGTCCGCCCGGTCGAGGGTGGGCGTCGGCCGCCGACGGAAGCTGCGACGGCGATGGAAGCTTCGTGTCGTGTGCATGGCGTCGCGTGCGTCGCGTCGAATGCGTCGCGTCGTGTGCGTCGCGTCGTGCTCGTCACGTCCAGTTGCGGGTTGCCGTCGCGGGCTTATAATGCCCGACGACTGGCCCAGGTGGCGAAATTGGCAGACGCGCTACTTTGAGGTGGTAGTGGGTAACACCGTGCAGGTTCGAGTCCTGTCCTGGGCAATTGGCATCTCGGTCTCACAAGACCATCGAATTGGGGGGAACAACGCCGGGGTGAGGAGTTTGGCGTGACCGACGAAACTTCCGTGAACGGGGTCCAGGCGGATGACGACGGGGATCTCGTCCACATCAAACCAGATCGCTTGTTGTGGGCCGGGCGCGGAGGGCACGTCAATCTCCGCGACCAGCACGGCCGAACGTTCTTGGTGTTGCACGATCCGTTGACCTATCTTTGCCAAGACCACGCGGATGCCTTGGCCGAGCCGGCGGCGATGGACGGCTCATTGCCGGTCGCCGGCTCCGAGGAGCCAGTCGCCGACCGCGAACTGGGCTATTGGCCTCGCTATGGGAGTTTGGAACCTTCTCAGCGTCGCCTTTATCTGCAATGGCTCGCCTCGGGCCGAACCTCGATGCCGGCCGAACTGGGCTATGTGTTCCTGTTCATCTACGGACTGGAACGTCGCGCGCTGCTGGATCGCCTCGACGCCAAGCTCGTGTTCGATGAGATTCTCTCGCTGAGGGCGCTCTATTGGCGATCGGGCCTGAAAATCAGCCACTCCTTCGAGGGATACACCCAGTCGCTGCTGTGGTTCCTGCCGCTGTGGGCGCCGGGGGATTTCTCGCCCGGCGATTTCGGCCCGCTGGTCGAACAGACGCGAAATTGGAACGACGACCGTCTTGCCGCGGCGCTGGCTTGGCTAGCGCGCGATAATCGCCCCCTGCCGGTCGAGTTCGCCTTCCCTCTGGCCGAGGCGCTGCCCCGATCGGCCGGAGGCGTGGTCATGCGTCGCGAGGGCGCGCGATTGCGGGAGTTGTTCGAGCAGCGCTATCGCCACCAACATCCCGAGGGATTGACGGTCTTGGCCCCGTCGGCGGAGCGGGACTTCACCTATCGCCCCTCCAGCGCGGCGCTGCCGTCGTACCGGGTGTCCGGTCCGAACCCATGGGCGATGCCCACGCAATTCAACGTCCTTTCGGATCTGTGGAACGGATGCGTCGGCGACTTGCGCCCACCGGGTCGGATCGCCACGACGCATGACATGCCCGAGGTCTCGCCGCGGGCTTGGCGGGCCCCGCCGGACGAACCGCGCCGCGACACCGATCATCCGTTGCTCGACCAAGTGACGGAGTTCATCGAACGACACACCGGCGACGCCTCCCACACCATCGTCCCCGTGAGGGATTTGGCGACGTTGGCCGGCATCGCCCCGTCCGCGAAACTCAACCGCTCGGTCTGCCGTCAGCTCGCCGAAACCTTGGGTAAAGCGGGGTATTGCATCGAACCCGATCCTCGCTTCACCGGACGGACCCTGACGGCCGAGGAACCGGCGGTGCTCTTCCTGGATTTGGGCGAAGGCTCCACCGATGCGGCCCGCTATTTCCCCGCGTCGGTTTTCCTCGAGGTCGGGATTGCGCTCGCCGGCGCCGACGGCCATGCCGACGAGGGTGAATTGTCCCTGCTTTCGCAGACCCTCGACGCCAATTTCGCGCTCAACGACAACGAACGCAGGCGATTGGATCACCGCAAGGCCCTTCGCGTCGCCCGGGGGATCGAACTCACCGATGTTCTCCAGCCCGTCAAGGAGCTGGGCGATCAACAAATCGGCATGATCGCCAAGTTCGCCCTCTCCATGGTCTTGGCCGACGGGGTTCTCGCCGACGCCGAACGCAAGGCCGTCCGCCGGCTCTACGGCGCGCTGGGCCTGCCACGCGAGCGGGCCGACGCCGACCTGGCCGCGCTGATGGCGCCGCCGGCGAACGACGAACCGGTGACGGTGGCGCGAGGCGTTCCGGCATCGCCGGGCGAGCGGATTCCCCCGCCAGCGGAACGCGAACTCCGGCCGATCGCGCCGCGAGTCGACAGGGAGGCCTTGGCCGCGTGCAGGGCGGAGACCGCGGTGGTTGCCCTGCGCTTGGCCGAGGCGATGGGCATCGGGGAGGAGCCGGAGGACCAGGCCGCTGAACTGCCATCGAGCATCGCCGTGGCGGCGCCGCACGACGCCGACGCCGCCGACGCCGCCCCGCCCCGCCACTGCGCCGCCTTTTTCGAAATCATGCGGACGCGACCGCAATGGACGCGGGAAGACCTGAAGGCCCTCGCGGACGGTTCGGGTGTGATGCTCGACGGGGCGATCGCAGCCATCAACGCATGGTCGTTCGAACGCCATGGCGGACCGCTGGTGTACGAAGAGGACGGAGTTTTCGCCCTCGAAACGGAATATCTCGAATGAGGCGATGACATGGAAGTGAAGATTCTCAAGCGTGAACGCGACGCGATCCTCGCCGCCTTGAAGGCGGGAGTCGTCCCCAGGGCGGGCATCCATCACATCCAGGTGGGACGCAAACGCGAGATCGACGCGATGTTGAACGATTTGGGGAACGTCGAAGAGGGTTCGTCGTCGGTTCGCTTCGTCGTCGGTTCGTTCGGCTCCGGCAAAAGCTTCTTTCTCAAGGTCATCCAAACCGTGGCGATGAAGCGGAACATGGTCGTGCTGCGGGCCGACATCACCACCGACCGCCGGCTCCAGGCGACCGGCGGGCAGGCCAGGGCGCTCTATGGGGAATTGATGGCGAATCTGTCGACCAAGAGCAAACCCGATGGCGCCGCCCTGCGAAGCATGATCGAGCGATGGATCGACGAGGTCGATCGCCAGGTGAAGTCCGCCGGCGGCGATGACGCCGCGGTCGAATGCCGGATCGACCAACTGTGCGCCCCCCTGCGCGATTTGGTTGGCGGGCATGATTTCGTCACCGTGTTGAGGCGGTATCACCGCGCCCACCACGCAGGCGACGAACAAATCCAGACCGACGCCCTGCGCTGGCTCCGCGGCGAGTTTCCGACCCGGACCGAGGCCCGCGCCGCCCTGGACGTCCGATCCATCATCGACGACGACTCCTGGTACGACCACCTGAAGCTCTTCGCCCGATTCTGCCGCATCGCCGGACACGCCGGCCTGCTCGTTTGCCTTGACGAGCTGGTCGTCCTCTCCCACCGCCTCAACAATTCCACCGCCCGCTCCAACAACTATGAGGCCATCCTCCGCATCCTCAACGACTGTCTCCAGGGCGAGGTGGAACACCTCGGTTTGATCTTCGCCGCCACCGACCAGTGCCTCACCGACACTCGCCGCGGACTGTTCAGTTACGAGGCCTTGGCGACAAGATTGGCCCCGAACCGCTTCGCCCGCGAGGGGCTGATCGATGTCGAGGGTCCGGTGTTGAATCTCGCGGCCTTGACCGAGGTCGAGCTTCGGGTGTTGCTGGAGAACATCCGCCGCGTCGAAAATCTCGGCGACGCCGACCCCGCCTTCCCCGACGAGGCCATCGACGTCTTCATGGGTGATTGCCAACGTCGGTTGGGGGCGCGATATTTCCAGACGCCCCGCGAGGTCGTCAAGGATTTCGTCGGGCTTCTGCACGTCCTCCGGCAAAACCCCGGCGCCGATTGGCACGGTTTGATCGCCGACCTCAAGACCGACCGCGCCGAGGCGCTCGACCCCTCCGAGGCCGCCGCCAAGACCGCGCCCGATGACGATCTGGCCACATTCAGGTTATAACCATGCCCGCCGACAACGCCTTCGATCTCCTGCATAGGGGCGTCCAACGCCAACTCTGGGCCATGGCTTGGACCGAGTTGCGCCCGCTCCAGACCGACGCCATCCGCCGGATTCTCTGTGGCGATGGCCACCTCGTCCTCGCCGCGGCGACGGCGGCCGGCAAGACCGAGGCGGCGTTTCTCCCGATCCTCTCGGCCATCGCCGACCAACCCAGCGGGTCCGTCCGCGCGATGTATGTCGGGCCCCTCAAGGCCCTGATCAACGACCAGTTCGCCCGCGTCGAGGAGCTGTGCGCGCACTTGGACATGCCAGTGCATCGCTGGCATGGCGACGTGTCGGCCGGCCCCAAGTCCAAGCTCGTCGCCGATCCCGCCGGCATCCTGCTCATCACCCCCGAGTCCCTCGAATCCCTGTTCATCAACCGCTCCGGCGCCTTGCCGAGTCTCTTCGGCGGCCTGCGTTTCATCGTGATCGACGAACTGCATTCGTTCCTCGACAACGAGCGCGGACGTCACCTGCGCAGCCTCCTCCACCGCGTCGCCCGCATCGCCACCCAACCGCCACGGCTCATCGGCTTGTCCGCCACCCTCGGTGATCCGCTGGTGGCCAAGGCCTATCTCGATCCCGACCGGCCCGACGCTGTGGGATGGATCGACGGCGGCGGCGACGGGACCGATTTGAAACTTCGTGTCCATGCCTATGTCGATTCCGATCCTGTCAACCACGACAATGCGGACGCGCCCCATCCGGATCTGGCCGACGACCTCATCGAACATTGCCGAGGACAGGTGAACCTCGTCTTCGCCAACTCCCGCAACGACGTGGAGGAGTATGCCGACCTATGCGATCGCCTTGCCCGTGATCGGCACCTCCCCGATGCATTTCTGGTCCACCATGGCTCGCTCAGCGCCGACACTCGCCGGGAAACCGAGCGGACCATGAAGGATGCCTCGCGGACCCATGACGCCGTGACCACATTTTGTTCCAGCACCCTCGAGATGGGCATCGACATCGGCGCGGTCCGCATGGTCGGGCAGATCGGCGCGCCCGATACCGTCGCCTCCCTCAAACAACGTCTCGGACGCTCCGGGCGCCGCGCTGACATCGCGAGAGTCCTCCGGATTTACCTCGACCCAAAGCAAATCGACGGACGATCCATGTTTTTCGCCCGTCTCCATTTGCGTCTCATTCAGACCATTGCCATGATTAGGTTGCTCTTAAGCGGATGGATCGAGCCGCCCGAACCCACCGGATTCGACCTCAGCACCCTCACCCAACAGATCATCAGCCTCATCGCCGAAACCGGCGGCGTGAAGGCCGACACCGCATTCGACGCGCTGTGCCGATCGGGCGTGTTCCGTGATGTCGATGCCACGGTTTTCACCAAACTGCTGCGACAACTCGACGACGGGGATGTGATCGACCAGATGGAGGGCGGCGACCTGATCCTCGGACTCGCCGGCGAGAAAATCCGCAAGGGCAAGTCGTTTTATGCCGCGTTCATGGGCACCGATGGTTTCGCCGTTATCCACGCCGGCCATCGCATCGGCTCGGTGGACGATGCGCCCCGCGTCGGCGACAGCATCAGACTCTCCGCCCGGCGCTGGCTTGTCCGGGATGTCGACCCGCTCCGACGGGTTATTTACGTCGTCCCCGCCTCCGGCGCCAAAAAGGCGCCGTTCCACGGCGTCGGTGCCCCCCTCCATCCGCGCATCGTTCGCGAGATGCGAACCGTGCTCGCATCCGACGACAAGCCCGCCTATCTGGACACCAAGGCCGTGGAACTGCTTTCCGCCGCCCGCCGATTCGCCGCAAGCGCCGACCTGTGCCGACAAGGGTTCATCGCCCTCGACGCCCGGTCCACCGCCGTGATGACCTGGACCGGTAAACGCACGTCGTCCACACTCGCCGCGATGTTCGAGGCGCTGGGCGTCGGATCCTTGGACAAAACCATCGCGGTTGTCCTCGAACGGTCGATTCCCGAAGCCAAGGCCCTCATCGACCGCATCCTCGCCGGCGCCCCCGATGAGACGGCGGTCCTCGAAAAACTCGTCGGCCTCGCCGGGGCGAAATACGACGCCTTGTTATCACCGGAATTGCGCCTCGAGAGCCTGCGCCGGCGTTGGCTCGACATGGACTCGGCGTTGGCCGTCCTGCGGGAGCTCTCGACCGATCAAACACCACCTTCCCCTCCCCGGACTCCGTGACCATCGTCCAAGAGGCCGATGCCACCTTCGACGCACCGGCCCACGGCGAATACGCCAAGGCCCTGTCCCTGTCGAGGCGGTATTTGGTCGCCGCCACCGCATTTTTCGCGATCCCGCCGGCGCCGACCGACGCCTTGGCCGACGCCTTGAACATCGGCTATGCCGGTCGTGAAGGGTTGGGAGTGTGAGTGGCGAATCGGAAAACCAAACGTGAGCTGCTCACGCCTCGGGCCCCAAGCGGATCGCAGGACCGGTCGCGGCCAATGGGCGCCACCGATGAGAAGGCGCGTTCGTCCCCTTGTATCCCGCCCGATGTTCGGCTATTTTGACATCCATCGCCGGGGCGTGGCGCAGTTTGGTTCAGCGCGCTTGACTGGGGGTCAAGAGGTCGCAGGTTCGAATCCTGTCGCCCCGATTTGGTTTGACCCATCGAATCCCGCTCCCTTGCGCCCCCCCGGGGGGCGGCCAAAACACCCAAGCCTCCCTCCCCAATCCCCGAATAAAATAAAGGTACCTGTCCCCTTCAATTCAAGGGGACAGGTACTTTTATTTCAGGATCACCGCGGATCGGGGAAGCGCCCGACCCGCGGCGAAGGATGGAGTTCCCGCGAATCCCGGTCCGCCGGCCAAAACCGAACGGGCCGATCGCTTCCGGTCAAATCAACAACTGGAACTGCCCGCGAAGCACGAACTCGGTGTCCGACGCGGCCAGATAATCGATGCCGCTCGCGCCCGGAGTGCCGTTGGGCAAATAAACCACATCGACGGTGAACTTCATGTTGTGCCCGTCCATGTAATAGTTGGCGCCCGCCGTGATCTCGTGCACCGTGTCCTCGCCGCCGGCGAAGGGGGTTTCGAGTTGCATGATCGAATACCGTCCGAACGGCTCGATCTTGCCGTCGATCAGGTACGCCACCTGGGCCGTGGCGCCCCAGTCGTGGCGGTGGCCGGCGCCGGTGTCCACATATCGCCCGACATAGGCGCCGTACAACCCCCACGCCCCGACCTCATATTGGGCGTCGGCGGTGTAGAGATACTGGTTGTTGTCGCCGTTCTGGCTCCAGTCGGCGCCGCCGCCGATCACCAGAAGGTCTTTCTTGTTGCCCATGGCGCTGAAGTCGTCATAGCTCTTCCAATCGCCCATCACCAGGTATTGCACCCGACCGGCGACGCCGAAATCCCACGGATTGGTCGGCGGATCCTGGAAGTTGGTGTAGGCGTTGCCGGCGCCGTCATGGAACGCCACCTCGGCCCGGATCGGGCCCTTGTCGCCCAGGATCGCCGACACGCCCTGCACGAAGTTGTCCCCGCCGAGGAAATAGTCGGCGACGATCGAACGGTCGGCCGCCAACAATTTCTTGCTGCTGGTCAGCGACTCATGCGCCAGTGGATCCTTGAAATCGCCGGCGCGGAGGGCGAAGTCCGAGTCCCCGAAGGTGTGCTGGACCCACGCCTCCTCGACGCTCACCCCGCCGCCGTTGCGGCTGGTCGACCAGATGAAGTTGTACTTGGTGTCGGGGCTGATGACGTTGCCGTCGAACCCGAACTTCATCCGACGCAGCTCGAAACCGCTCTGGGTGTCGGCGTCGCCGCCGGCGCCTTGGTTGTCGCGGTACGCCGTGGCGTAGCGGAACTGGAACTGGAACCAGGGGTGCAGCGTGTAGTTGCCGTCGGCGCTGCGGAGCATGAACTTGCCCTTCTCGAAGTTGTTCGCGAAGGGAACGTCCTGCAGCAGTTGCGACCGCGAATCGGCGTCGGCCAACACCTTCGCCACCGTTGCGTCGGTGGTCGCGGCCGACGTTTGCCGCGATTCCAATTGACTGAGCCGCGCCTGCAGCTCCCGAACCTGGGCCGACAACTCCGCCGCCGTCGGCTCGGCCGCATGGGAAAGACCGGCCATCGAGACGACACCCGCGGCCGCCATCGACAAGATCCCGAACTTGCTGTGTGCCATAGCTTCTCCTTCCAGAGAAAAATAAGAGGTTGACGGGATTATGAGCGCCGGCATTAAGACCCGATGAGCCTGCCGAGAAGTTGTCGTTAATCCTTCCGGCCCGCCCCGTCGGAGCGCCCGCGCGACCCGCCCCCGGGGCGCGCTCCGTCGCCGCGCTGCGATCCCGGCGGGGATTGCCCACACCGCCGGTGTCACCCCCGCCCCGTCGGCGCCACCCGCCGCCGCTCACCGCCGACTTTTCGGCGAGTGCACGACAAATCCCATCTGGACACCCGCCGGACACAGGCGTATCCTGCGGGCAGAGAGGCAAATCCTTATGGAACAGACCCTTATCCACCCCAATTGGCACGTCCTTCTCATCCACTACCCCCTTGCACTGCTCGTGATCGGGGTGTTGATCGAGCTGTTCAGTTTCATGTGGCGTCGCCACGGTTTCCGCGCCGCCGGACGCTGGATGATCCTCCTCGGCGCCCTCTCCGCGGTCCCCGCGGCGTTCAGCGGCATCTATGCGCTGAATGATGTGGCCACCATGAACAACCCCGCCGCCGAATCGCCGTGGCATGTGAAGGTGGCGTCAACGCCGTTGTCGCAGCACGCATGGGAGATGCTCACCGACCACGTGTGGCTCCAGGTCATCGCCACCGCGATTTTCCTGTCGGTCGTGCTCGTCTGGATCGCCTCATGCGATGATTGGCGAAGGAAACTTCATGGTCCCATGCTGGTGTTGCTCGTCATCGGGATGGGATTCGTCGCTTGGGGCGCTTGGGAGGGCGGCGAGGCGGTGTATCGGCACGGGGTCGGGGTGAATCCGGTCACGGCGGTCAACGCCCCCGGCATCCATCCCGCCGGCGAGGAATCGCGCGTGTTGGCCGAGGCCGAACCCCAATCCGGCGCGATGCGGACGTTTTTGGCGATTCTCGCGCCGGAACAGGCGCACGTGACGATGGCCGGGGTCCTCGTCGCGTTGGCGCTGGTGTCCTTGGCCCTGTCGGCGCGGGCGATGGGCGGAACGTCGGCCACCGTGATCGAAACCACCGCCGTGATTCCGGCCGACCAAGCCCGGCCGGTGAGCGACGCCGACGCCCGCGCCGCCCTCTTGCGCGACGACGCCACCGTCATCTCCCGTGAACGGACCATCATCCCCGCTCCGGTCGTTCCCTCCGGGCGCTTCTGGCTGCTCACATTCATCGTGGCGTTGTTGGTCCTGCTCGGCGGCGTCGCCGTCCTCGGCCTGGAATCCGAGCGCTGGGCGCCGAAACAATTGGGGGAAATGATCGCCGCCCAGCCCCGAATGCTCGCCCACGCCATCACCGGCGGGTCGATCGTCCTGCTGACGCTCTGCCTCGCCGTCGCCGCCCGCTGGGCCAAGCAAAACAGGATGGTCCTGGGAATCCTGGCCGCCCTGCTCCTGATCGCCCTGGGCATCCAGTTATGGATGGGAATCCTGATGCTCTACGACACTCCCCAAGGCCCGCTGACCCGCTTCAACCCC
>JBBSAF010000020.1:0-17104 GCA_038252525.1 Tepidisphaerales bacterium | reverse complement strand
TCCGGCGATGGGCCAGGCGGTGGTCGATGCGATCAAGGGGACGCTCGCGCCGACCCCACCCACCGCGTCGGTGATATTGACGGCGGATCTGGATCTGGCGGGGGTCGTGAACCAGTTGCCGCACCTGCTCCGACGGGCCGACGGGGCGACATTGACCGCCGGCCGGCTGACGCACCGAACGTCGGTGAGCCTGTCGGGGCGGCCGGGGACGCCGGGGGAAATCTCCAGCGAAACCAAGTTGGACCGCGTGACCGGCACGATGAACGGTCGGGGCGTGCATTTGACGCCGGTGGAATTGTCGATGTCGGCCCGGCTCGGCGCCGGCGATAAGCCGGGGCCGCGGGGCATTCTGGTGTCGCTCAAGAGCGGCTTCGCGCAACTGTACGGCGGCGGCGAGTCATTGGATGCCCTGACCGTGAAGGGCGGGGGCGACCTGGGGCAGATGCGGCGGGAGCTCGGGCAATTCATCGACATCGGGCCGATCCTCGCCAAGGCGGTGGCGTCGATCCGGGGGACGAAGATCGTCGACGGCGACGGCGCGGCGACCACGATCGCCGGGACGTGGACGGTGGCGCTCAACGGCTCGGGCGATCCGGCCCGAATCGTGACCCGATTGCAGGCACGCCTCGAAGCGCGCGATCTGGCGGTGACGGGATTGCCCGGCGGCGGCGATGTGCGGCTGCCGACGGTCGTGGTGGCGGTGGACGGATCGCTGGACCGATCCGCCGCCGGTGCGATCCGAGGGGCGACCTTGATGGCGCAACTCGGCGAGGACGGCGCGACCCTCGACCTGTCTGCCAAGGCGGAGGTTAGCCTGTCCCCGGTGGCGGCGCCGTCGTTTTCGCTCGATCACCTCCGGGTGGATTTGGCGCGGGCGCAACGCGATTTGTCATCGCTGGTTCCGGCGCTGGCGGCGGGGGAAATGTCGTTGGACGGGGGGCAGTTGCTCATGAGCGCGGCCGGGTCGTACGCCGACGGCACGCTGACACTGACCGCTGCGATGGTGAACCCGACGCAGGTGCATCTGTCGCGCGCGATCGACGGCAAACGCCGGGTTCTTCTCAACGGTTTGACCGCGAAGTTGACCGCGGCCGGAACGGTGCACACCGCCGGCGGGACGACGATGGACCTGTCGAAGGTCTCATTCAACAGCGACTTCGCGACGATGACCCTGACGGACGCCAAGGTGGATCTGCGGCCGGGCGGCAGCGTGTGGGACACGCTCGCCAGCGCGACGATCACGCTGCGGGCCGACGATTTGGCCAAGGTGCAGAACCTCCTGGACGCCATCGCCCCGGCGACCGGTGAAAAGCCGCTGCGGCTCACCGGCGGGTCCTTGGCGCTCGATGCCAAGGTGTCGCGCGACGGCAATGTCACGCGGATCGTGGTTCCGGCGATCAAGGCCGACGCCGTGGCGTTTTCTCGCGGCGAGGCATCCTATCGCTCGGCGCCGATCAATCTCGCGCTGTCGGCGAAGGTCGCCACCGAAGCGGCGGGGATCGATGCCATCGAGGTCGGCCAACTCGCCGGATCGCTGGGCGTGGCGACGGTCGAGATGACCGAGCCGATCAAGCTCGCCGGAATGCAAGGCGACCTGGTCGCCGGCGGATCGGTGAAGTTGGCCGGGGATGTGGCGGCGATCATGGGATTGGTCGGGGCGATCCAAGGCAATGCCCCGGACGACTCGCCCTACGGCGGGCAACTGTCGCTGACCCAGGCGATCTCGACGCGCGGCGACACGATCACCGCCAAGGGAACCGCGGATGTGGCGAACCTCACCGTCCGCCGCGATGGCAAGGTCGTGTTCGACGAAAAATCCCTCCATGTCGGCAACGATCTGGCCGTGGACACCGCGGCCAAGAACCTGTCGATCAACACCTTGGCGGTCGATGCCAAGACCAGCCGGGCCATCGTGTTGAACGTCGGCGGGAAGGTGCTGGATTATTCCGGCCGGCGACGATTCGACGGGATGAAGGTGGATTTGGCGTATGACCTCATGAAACTCTTCGAGCTGGCACGCCCGATGATGGCCGAATCGACGCGGGCGAAGCTGGCGGACGCGAAGATGTGGGGGCAGTACCGCCGCGTATTCACGGTCGAGGGTTCGCTGCCGGCGAATGTGCCGTTCGGGGAGGCGATCAAACAGTTGCGGGCCGAGGGCGGGCTGGCGGTCGGCGGGTTCCAGGGGATGGGCGTCGAGCTGGTCAATCTCGATGTGCCGGTGACGCTCGCCGACGGCAAGCTCACCATCGCCCCGGCGCCCGGTCAACCGGCGCCGAAGCCGGCGGGGCTGAACGGCGGCACGCTGGACCTCAACGGCGCGATGATCGACCTCACCGGCGATGAGCCGCGACTGACCTTGCCGGACAACCGCAAGGTGGTGTCCGGGGTGTCGATGAACAAGGTGCTGGCGAGCAAGGCGATGGGCGCGTTCAACCCGCTGTTCGTGAACCCCGACAAGTCCGGCGGCCTCATCGAGATCGTGGCGTTGAGGGTGCGGAACATGCCCCTGGGGACGCTGTTGACCCATCGCGGCGCCGACGCCGGGACCGCGGAGCTGTCGCTGAGCATCAACGACCTGGCCATCGAGAACCCCTTCACGCGGGCGGCGGTGGTGTTCCTGGACCGCAAGGGCGGCGGCGCGATGTTCCAGGGGGGGATCAAGGATGCGAGGCTGTCGATCACCAACGGCGTCCTCACCCAGCAACTCGCGTTGGACATCGGCGGCTTCACCCTCGCGTTCAGCGGCCAGGTGGCGCTGGCCGACGGACGCCTGATGCCGCTGAACATCACGATTCCGGCGGCCCAGCTTGCGGGGATCGACAAGAACCTGGTCAAGTACCTGCCCCAGGGGATCACCATCCCCATCACCGGCACCACCGAGCATTTCAACATCGCCATCGACCGGATCCTGCCCAAGCTGATCGCCGACGCCGCCACCAAGGCCCTCATCGACCGGGGTCTGGGCGGATTGGGCGGGAAAAAGAAAAACCAGGGCGGCGCCGCGCCGAACAACCCCGCCGATCCATTGGGTGATTTGTTGCGTAAGGCATTGGAGAAGTGATGGAGAGGGAGTGGTTGCACGTTGTGGGTTGTAAGTTGTAAGCGAAGAATCGAACACGTTTCGCGCCGGTTCGTTCCCCCGTATTCACGTACAACCTACAACCTGCAACCCTCGTTCATTCCTCACAACTTCCCCAGATATTCCATCGCCCTCTTCGCCACCTCGGCCGCCGTCGCCTCGTACGGGTAGAGTTCCACCGTCACCCAGCCGCCGTAACCGATCGCGTCGAGGGCGGCGAAGATGGGGGGAAAGTCGATGGCGCCCTTCCCCGGCGCCAGGTGCTGGTGGACGCGGTTGGCGCCGATGTCCTCCAGATGAACATGGGCGATCTGGTCGGGCATCGCGGCGATGACGGCGGCGGGGTACTCGCCGACGCAAAACAGGTGCCCGATGTCGCAGTTCATCCTCACCAGCGGCTGATCGGCGAACCAGGCTTGCTTGAACGCCAGATATTCCGCGGCGGTCTCGATGAACAGTCCCGGCTCCGGTTCGATCGCGAGAATGACGCCGTGTTCCGCGGCGACCGGCAGCACCTCATTGAGGCCCTCGGCGAATCGCTCGGCCGCCCGATCGCGGGTGATCGTCGTGCCGATGAGCGGACCGCCGGGCTGGAGGCTGAGGGTCTTGGCGCCGAACGCCGCGGCCAGCCGGACGCAGGCGACGGTGTGGTCGATGCGGACGCGCCGGCGGGCGGGATCCTCCTCGATCCAAGTCGGATGATAGGTGTCGCCGTCGGCGAAGAGGGTGAAGGCGTTGATGTTGGAGACGACCAACCCCCGCCGGGCGAGTTGTTCGCGCACGGCGGCGATGCGCCCGTGCGGCATCTCGCGCGGATGGGCATGGGGCACGTCGGCCATCAGCTCGACGCCCGCATACCCCGCGTCGGCGATGGCGTCGATGGCCTGTTCGAGGGTGTTTTTCTTGAAGGCGTTGGTGCTGAAGGCGAGCGGACGCATGGGGGGAAGTGTAAGGCAGAGGGGTGAAAGTTGTAAATTGCGGTGTGGGATTGAGGATGGGGGATTGGAAGTTGCGAGTTGCGCGTTGTGAGTTGTGAGTGCATACGGGAGGAGGGGTGATGTGGGGACATTCCTTCCGCAACTCGCAACTCGCAACCCGCAACCCGCAACCCGCAACTCGCAACTCGCAACTCGCTCCCCGCATTGACCATCGCCCCCCCCCGCCATACAACCAGCGCCAACATGAGCGGCATGACCTACGAGCAGGCGGGCGTCGATTACGGGACGCTGGATTCATTCAAGCGGGCCTGCCAACGGCTGGCGGCGACCACGGCCGACGCCCTGGCCGGGCACGGAGCTTCGGAACCGGCCAAAATCCGCGGGGAAAGCGCCTATCTCATCGAGACCCCCGACGGTTTCCTCGCCCATGTCGAGGAGGGCCTGGGCACCAAGAACCTGGTGGCCGACGCGATGCAGCGGCTGACGGGCAAGAGCTGGTATTTCAACATCGGCATCGACACGGTGGCGACGATCGTCAACGACCTGATCACCACCGGCGCCTTGCCGCTCAGCGTGGCGATGCACGCGGGCGTGGGCGATTCCGCGTGGTTCAGCCATGAAAACCGCGCCAACGATCTGGCCAAGGGGTTCGCCGCCGGGTGCAAGCGCTCGGGGGCGGTGTGGGGCGGCGGGGAGACGCCGGCGCTGAAGGGAATCATCAATCCCGACACCATCGTGCTGGCCGGCTCGGCGATCGGTCGGATCACGGACAAGAAAAACCGCATCACGGGGGACGTGGCCGACGGCGACGCGATCGTGATGCTGGCATCGTCGGGGGTGCAGACCAACGGGTTGACCCTCTGCCGGAGTTTGGCCGACCGATTGCCCAAGGGGTACCTCGAGCCGCTGGCCGACGGGCGGAGCTATGGCGAGGCGCTCTTGGATGCGTCGGTGATCTATGTTCCGTTCATCGCGGCCTGCCAGAAGGCGGGGGTGCATCTGCATTACGCGGTGCACATGACCGGGCATGGCTGGCGGAAGTTGATGCGGCTGGACGAGCCTTTCGTGTATCGCATCAGCAATCCGGGGCAGCCGCAGCCGGTGTTCGACTTCCTGTGCCAGGCGGGACCGATCGCCGCCAAGGAGGCGTACGCGACGTTCAACATGGGGGCGGGTTTCGCGGTGTTCGTGGCGCCGGCGGACGCCGCGACGTGCGTGCGATTGGCCGACGAGGTGGATCTGGAGGCGTGGATCGCGGGAGCGGTGGTCAAACAGGCCGACCGCAAGGCGGTGGAGATCCCCCCGCTGGGATTGGCCTACGAAGGCCAGACGCTGGCGGTGCGATAGGCGAGCGAATCCGGCGGGAGAATCGGGCGGGCGGATCCGGCGGGCGGATTTCGCTGGCGTCGGACAGGGCGGGTTGGTTCAATGGGGACCGTCGCCCCGGGAGCCTGTCGATGCCCATGGAGCTATTCACCATCCAACACGAGTCGTCCGCCGGCGTCATCGCACTGCGCCTGCCGGAGGAGGTGGACGACACCGAGTTCGACCAGCTCAACGAGGCGGTGCTGCGGACGGTGGGCGCCAAGCCCGGGGGGCGGTGGGTGGTGGATCTGTCGGAGGTGCTCTACGCGGGGAGCTCGATCCTTGGATTGCTGGTGAACATCCGCCAGCAGGTGCGGCAGGGGAAGGGGAAACTGGTGGTGTGCGCCGTGCCGGAGCACCTGTCGCGCATTTTCGAGACCTGTTCGCTGCAGCGATTGCTGGAATGCTGTGGCGGGCGCGACGAGGCGATCGCGCGGGTGTGCCGGTGAGCGGGGCGGGTGCGCGACGCTGCGAACGGGGGTCGGGACATCACGCCTCCTCGATGTCACGAATGTGCCGGTGAGTGTGGGCGCCGACCGGCGCGAACGGGGTCGGGGCGTCACGCCTCCTCGATGTCGTGCGCTCGCACGGTTGGGAGATCCACATGACCCTTCGACGGCGCCGCGGAAATGAAAACCGTGGGCGGCTGATCCACCGGTGACGCCGCTTCTTCTGGTCACGGGGACGCCCCACCCCCGACTATCCATGGGAAATCCGCTCCCCGAGGGTCACGCCTTGCGTCCTGGACGGCCGGTGATCTTGACGATGAACCGCGTCTCGGCCGGTCCCCGTGCGACTCGGCGATGTCCAAAAAACGTCCGACGCCGCGCGGCGGGGCGAAGCTCCTGTGCTACAGCCGCCAGCCCGGCCAGCCGTTTGGAGAAGCCAAGCGCCCGCATCACCGCGTCGCGGGCCAAATATCGACGCTTGAATGAACGCCTTGCCATGCGCGCCCCCCTGTTCCGTCATGCAACCCCGCGCTCGGCCCATTCAATCCCGCCGCCCGCGCCCCGGCCGATCACCACGGGCCGGCGCCCGTTGCCTCGACATCGACCCGTCCATTCGCATCCCCGCCGCCCCATCCCTATAATCCCGCCCGATGAACCCAAAACGCCCCGCCAAACTCGCTCTCGAAGACGGCGCGGTCTTCACCGGCCAATCCTTCGGCGCCACCGGGACCACCGAGGGGGAGGTCGTCTTCAATACCTCCATGACCGGCTACCAGGAAATCCTCACCGATCCCTCCTACAAGGGACAGATCGTGACGATGACCTACCCGCTCATCGGAAACTACGGCATCAACAAACAGGATGTCGAATCCAAACGCCCCCATGTCGCCGGTTTCATCGTCAAGGAGCTCGCCCCCGCCCACTCCAACTACCGGGCCGACCTGTCGCTGAACGACTATCTGCAACAAAACAACATCATCGCCCTCCAGGGCATCGACACCCGGGCCCTGGTCCGGCGACTGCGGATCACCGGCGCCATGCGCGGCATCCTCAGCACCGAAATCCTGAATGACAAAGAGCTTATCGACCGCGCCCGACACGCCGCCCAAATGACCGGCGCCGACTGGGTGCAGGCCGTCAAGCCCGACGCCCCCTACTCCTGGGACCAGGACCAGGGCGAATGGGCCTCGGGAAACATCGAGCGCGGCGACGGCTTGCACGTCGTGGCACTCGACTGCGGCGCCAAGAGCAACATCCTCCGCCACCTCGTCCAACGCGGCATCAAGGTCACGCTCCTGCCCCCCGACGCCTCGCCCGAGGAAATCCTGCGCCATCGCCCCGACGGCGTCTTCGTCTCCAACGGTCCCGGCGATCCGGCCGCGCTCGATTACGCGGTCAAGGGCATCCAGGGCGTCATCGAAAAACTGCCCGTCTTCGGCATCTGTCTCGGCCACCAACTCCTCAGCCGCGCCATCGGCGCCACCACCTACAAACTCAAGTTCGGCCATCGCGGCGGCAACCAGCCGGTGCTCAACCTCGACACCGGTCGCGTCGAGATCACCAGCCAAAACCACGGGTTCGCGGTGGACAAATCATCCCTCCAAGCCGCCGGCGGCGTGGTGACCCACCTCAATCTCAACGACGACACCGTCGAGGGCTTCCGCCACAAAACCCTGCCGGTCTTCAGCGTGCAGTATCATCCCGAAGCCAGCCCAGGACCCCACGATGCGTCCTACCTTTTCGACGCCTTCGTCGAAATGATGAAAACCCGCCAACCCGTCGGCGCCGAACGACTGAAGCAACTGCAAGCCGCAAAATAGGCGGAAGGCGGAGGAAGAGCACGCGGAAGGAGGCGTAAAAGCAGGCGGAAGGAGGGTAGGCGGTAGGCGGAGGGGGAAACGACAACCGCCCCCACTCCGCCCTCCGCCTACTTCCCCTCCGCCTACCGCCTACCATCACAACGAACACGCCACGATCGGTTCCATGGCGCCGTGCGAATGCAGCCAGCGCCGGCCATCCAGTTCAATCAGCTCCATCGCCTGTTTCGGACCCCACGATCCCGGCTGATACGCCGCCGGGGGATGGATCGAGTGCGACCAACCCTCCTCGATCGGGTCGATGATCGACCAGGCGTCCTGGGCCTCATCGCCGCGGATGAACAGCGTCTGGTCCCCGATCATCGCATCGTAAATCAGCCGTTCATAAGCCTCCGGCGGCTCGACGTTGAACGTGGTCGAATAAAAATAGTCCATCGCCACCGGCTTGATGTTCATCGCCCCGCCGGGCACCTTGCCGTTGATCCGCCACGACACCCCCTCGTCCGGCTGCACCCGGATCACCAGGTCGTTGGGGTAGACCGGGCTTTCGCACTGCTTCTGGAACAGCGTCAACGGCGGCGACCGGAAGCGCACCACCACTTCGCTGAGCTTCTTTTCCAGGAACTTGCCGGTCCGAAGGTAAAACGGCATCCCGCTCCAACGCCAGTTGTCGATGAACAATTTGATGGCCGCGAACGTCTCGGTTTGCGACTCCTTGGCCACGTCCTTTTCCCGCGAATACCCCATCGTGGTTTGACCATCGTGCTGGCCGGGACCGTACTGCCCGCGGACGGTCATATGATCGACATCGCCGGGGCGAACCGCCCGCACCGCCCGGAAAACCTTCACCTTCTCATCGCGGATGCTCTTGGCATCCAGCGCCACCGGCGGCTCCATCGCCACCAGCGCCATCAATTGGAAAATATGGTTCTGGATCATGTCCCGCGTGGCGCCGGCCCGGTCGTAATACCCCCCCCGCTTCCCCACGCCGAGCGTCTCGCTCACGGTGATCTGCACGTGGTCGATGTATCTGTAATTCCAGATCGGCTCGAGGATCGAGTTGGCGAACCGCAACACCATCAGGTTCTGGACCGTCTCCTTCCCCAGGTAATGGTCGATACGGAAAATCTGCTCCTCGCAGAAGTCCCTCAACAACAACTGGTTAAGTTGCTTGGCCGACGCCGAGTCGCGCCCGAACGGCTTTTCGATGATGATCCGCTCCCAACGCTTGGGACTCAGGTCGCACTTCTCGACCAACTGCTTGTCCCCCAGCCGCTCGATGATCGGCTCGAACGCCGCCGGCGGGGTCGCCACGTAGAACAGCCGGTGGTTGAACTCGTTGCCGTGCTTCTTGTCCAACTCCGCGAGCTTCTCGGCCACCCGCGTCTGGTCCTCGGCCGACCCGTACTCCGCCTGGGAATAGTACAACCGCGATTCCAGACGCTTCCACGCCCCGTCGTCGAACCCGGTGCGGGCGTGTTCCTCGACGGCCTTCCTGCAGTCGGCCCGGAACTGCTCGTCGGTCATGGCCGACCGCGAATACCCCATGACGTAACTGCCGTCGGCGAAAAGACTTTCGCGCATCATGTCATAGATCGCGGGAATCAATTTGCGATGCGACAAATCCCCGCTGGCGCCGAAAATCACCAAGGCACAGGCCGGAGCGACAGTGGACATGGAGGAACCTTTCGTTGCCAGCAGATGGAGGGGTGGCAGTTGCCAGTTGTCAGTTGTCAGTGGGCGGAGGGAGTCATGGGTCACTGGTCATTTGTCATTGGGGGGGATCGCTTACAACCTACAACTTACAACTTACAACCACTTCCCAACGCCCAACTCGCAACGCGCAACTCGCAACCCACAACTCCTCCCCCCCCTCATTCCGCCTGATCCGGGTTGTTGGGATGCAGCTCGTGGGTATGGGCCTTTTCCGTGACATCCTTGCGGTGAACGTCGTGCCCGCCGAACTGTTTTCGCAACGCGGCGCAGAAGCGGGCCGAGAAGTTCTCCTCATCGCGCGACTCGAACCGCGCGAACAAACTCGCGGCGATCACCGGCGCCGGGACGTTCTCCTCGATGGCCGCCTGAAGCGTCCACCGGCCCTCCCCGGAATCCTCGACATACGGCTGGATCGTCCGCAGGTCGCTTTCGACCTTGAACATCTTCTCGGCCAACTCCAAAAGCCACGACCGGATGACCGAGCCATGGTTCCACACCTTGGCCACCGCGTTCAAATCCAAATCGAACTTGGCGTGTCGCAGGATCTCGAATCCATCGCCGTACGCCTCCATCAGGCCATATTCGATGCCATTGTGGACCATCTTCACAAAGTGCCCCGACCCGTGGGCGCCCATGTAAGCCCAACCGTCCGGGGGCGCCAGGGTGTCGAGGATCGGCTTGATGTCGGTGACCTGTTGCCGGTCGCCGCCGACCATCATGCAATACCCCTCGGCCCGGCCCCAAATGCCGCCGCTGGTGCCCACGTCGATGAAACCGATGTCCTTGCGTCCCAGGCTTTCGGCCCGACGGACGGTGTCCTTGTAAAAACTGTTGCCGCCGTCGATGAGGACATCCCCCTCGTGCAATCGCTGCGAGAGGGCGCCGATGACCGATTCGGTGGCGTCGCCGGCGGGGACCATGACCCAGATTCGTCGGGGGGCGTCGAGGCTGGCCACCAGCGCATCGAGGGAATCCACAAGCGTAACACCTTGCACATCCTTGAGTTGCGGCGATGGGTCCTTGGCGAAGCCAATGATGTGGTGCCCGCCGCGAACGGTCTTGTCCTCGCTGCCGACGGTGAGGCGCAACGCCATGTTGGCGCCCATTTTCCCGAGTCCCACGAATCCGATTTGCATGGCGGTCCTTCCTTTGGGGTGTCCAATCAATGCACGATACCGCGCCCGACGATCTCGGGCATCAGCGAATTGCCGTCCCCGACCGCGACGCGCCGCCCATGACCCCGTCCGGTGAGGATCGGCCCGGTCGCCCGCGACGGGGATGACGCCCGGTCGGGAATCCCACGAGACCGTTCCCCGGTGGCGCCGATGATCCCCTGGGCGAGTTCGTAGACGGCATAACCGATCAATCCCATTCCGATCAACTTGAGCAGTCGCATGAATACTCCTTGGCAAAAAGATGACGATGTTTCAATATCCTCCGCTCCCTTGCGGTCGCGGCTTGTCGGTCCCGTCGCGGCGCGACCCGCGGCGCCGTCGGCCAACCTTGGCCAATCGACTTGCGATACTAAACCATCCCGCGCGTCGCGCCACCGGACAAAACCGGCGGATTCATGAACGACCCGTCGATTGCTATGATGATGTCCAAAGGAGACCCGACCCTTGATCCGAAGCGCCACCGTCCACGATGTCCCCCGAATCTCGACCATCATCAACAGCCACGCCGAGCTGGGGAAGATGCTGTTCAAGAGTTACGCCCAGCTTTACGAAAACCTGCGGGACTTCGCGGTTTTCGAGGAAAACGGGCAAGCGGTCGGCTGCGTGGCCCTGTCGGTGATCTGGGCCGACCTGGCCGAAGTGCGATCCCTGGCCGTCGATGTTGCGGCCATGGGGCGGGGCATCGGCAAGCAACTGGTGCGGTGGACCATCGACGAGGCCCGGCGCCTGCATATCCGCAAGATCATGAGCCTGACCTATGAGCGCGAGTTTTTCGCCAAACTCGGTTTCGAGGTGGTGGCGATGGAATCGCTGCCCCTGAAGGTCTGGAGCGACTGTGTTCGCTGCCCCAAACGAACCCGCTGCGACGAGATCGCCATGGTCCTGACCTTGGCCGACGTCCCGGAGATCGAACTGCCCCACGCCACCCCCACCCCGCACGGGGTGAGCATCCCGGTGCTGGACGATTGAGAGACCGCGGATTGGATCCGGAGGGGGGCGGGGATTGACACCGGAGGGGGGCGGATTGACACCGAGGGTGGCGCGGATTGACATCGACGCATCGCGGATCGGCGCCGATGGACCGCGCATTGCCGCCCATGGACCGCGCATTGCCGCCCATGGACCGCGCATGGCCGCCGAAGAGGCGCGGATTGAAACTTTTTTTTAATTCCCCAATGAGTTTGCAATTTTTCGGCGATTTCTTTAGAAGCTCCGGCGAGAGATGATTTTGCCGGAGGACCGTCCCCATGCGGATATCCGATTTCAAAGCCCCCGTGGCCGGTCGAATCGTCCGAACCTTGGAAGGATATGATGTGTTCGTCCCCGCGCCGCCACCTCCCGACATCCACTACCCATCGGACTTGGTGAAGCTGCTGTCCGAGGCGGACTCGGCCTTGAGCGAGCTGTCGGGGATGGGCCGGTATCTCCCCAATCCCAATCTGTTGATCGCCCCTTACATGAAGCGGGAAGCGGTGGCCTCGACGCGGATCGAGGGGACCCGCGCGGACCTGTCCGACTTGTTGCTCGATGAGATCGAACCGAGTCGGACGCCGGCGGGCAGTGATGTGCGGGAGATTCGCAACTATGTCGAGGCCATGGATCTGGGTATTCGGCGGCTGAAGTCCCTGCCATTGGCCAGTCGGTTGATTCAGGAAATCCATGCGGTGCTTCTGATGGGAACGCGCGGCGAGGCATTGACGCCGGGGAAGTTCCGAAGGACGCAGAACTGGATCGGCCCGCCGGGATCGACTTTGGCCAATGCCGACTACGTGCCTCCCCCGCCGGACCTATTGCTGGATTGCATCGGGCATTGGGAGCGGTTCGCCAATGACCGGGGGGCGATGCCCGAACTGATCCAATGCGCGATCCTTCATGAACATTTCGAGGCGATCCATCCATTTCTCGATGGCAATGGACGGGTGGGTCGGCTGTTGATCACCCTGTATTTGATCGAACGGGGGCGACTGAGCCAGCCCTTGTTGTATCTTTCCCGCCACATCGAAAACCATCGGCGGGAGTATTACGATTTGCTTCAGGCGATCCGAACCCGCGGCGCATGGCAGGACTGGCTGCGCTATTTCCTTTTGGCGGTGAGGGAGACCGCGCGGGGGGCGACGACGCAAAGCCGCTCGCTCTTGGAGCTGCGGGACGCGAATCGGGCGCTTCTCGCCAAACAACATCGCGCCATCGCATTGCTGGACGCGCTGTTCATCAACCCCTACACGAACATCGCCCGGGCCCGCGAACAACTGGGCGTCAGCGCTCCAACGGCGCGAAAGGCGATTGAGAGCCTGGTCCGAATCGGGATGTTGAGGGAATCCACCGGACGGGACTGGGGCCGACTTTGGCTGGCCGAGCCCATCCTGAACGCCGTGAACGACGTGCCTGCCGGGGAGGACCGGAGTTGAGATGTCGGGGGTAGGCGGGCGATTTGCCGGACGGCGATCCAAATGGATAGCATCGGTGGCAACACGTTCACGAAAGGGGTTGCCATGCGGTGGATTGTCGAAGGGGCGGACCATCGGTCCGGGGCGGATCGGCGATTGGTGTTTGAAGCGCCGAGCCGGATGGAGGCCGAGGACCAAGCGAGGAAAATGGGCGTATTGGTGTCGGGAGTGACGCCGGCGAACGATGCGCCGCCGGTGTCGAATCTGAAACATCCGATCGACGCAGGCGTCCACCCCTCTCCCCCATCCTCCGTGGCGTATGCGACGCCGAATCAGGAGATTCCAACTTACCGTCAGCTTTCTTTGGCGGCGATGGTGTTGAACATCATCGGCGGGTTTTACTACGCGATGGCGATTTTGTATTTTCTCGCGATTGTGATCGGTTCGTTATCAGGTGGCATCGACAGATGGCTTATGGTCGTAATTCCCACGAGCATTACCGTTGGTTCGATATACGCCGCGACGATGGTCGCGGTCGGCGCCTTGTTCCAAGGCGCTTCGGCTGCGTGCATCGCCCTCCGCGACATCGCGCGCAACTCGTGGAAAGAAAAGGGATTCACCTGAATCGCATCGGTCGGCCGGCGTCGTCGAGGGGACGGAAGTACCCCCGGATGCAGGCCGGATCGCGGACGCACACCTGGATGTGATTTTTCCAGTGGAACCCGGCGTCGGGGTAGATGGCCGGTCCCTCGACGAACGCGGCGCGAACGGTGTCGAAGGGGGGAAGCGTGGCCCGGCGCCGATTGGCATGCAATAATTCAACGACCGCGCAATCCAATCGCCTGAGGAGCAAATCCGGGCCACCCTCGTTGCGTGGCACCGCTTGACGGGTTGTTCGATGAAGGCCGATCAAGTCGGAATGGGCGTCGCCAATCAGGGGAAGGAAATCGCCATCCAATAAGTTGAGGCATAGCCCAAGGTCGATCACCGCGCCGACGACGGCGGGCTCGACGATCCCACCCGAACCCCCCGCCTCCCGACGGAGCGCCTCGATCGCGAATTGATGGGCGCGACGGGCGTTGTGTTCCCAAAAATAAATGCCGTGCCCCAACCAATCGTAATCGTTCCGACTGGTCCGCAGGGCTTGTTCACCGACAAAAATGGATTCGGCGACCGCCCGGGCGCAGCCGTGATACCCCAAGACGAATTGGGTGACTGAGCGATTCACCGTGTCGGTCGATAGGGCTTGGCGAGTCGAACCCCGTCCTTGGAGCCTTTGTGACGCTCCAGAATGCCGGCCTCGATCAAGAAAGCCCGAGCCTTGGCGGGCGTGTTCATCTCACGCCGCACTTGGGCCATGGCGGCCTGGGTCTCCCTGACGATCTGTTCGGTCGACTGCTGCATGGGTGGGATTATCGACCCGGATCGGTGAATTGTCCACAAAAATCGCCCGATCCTCACCGCGTCGATTCCCTCCCGATCAGGTTCATCAGACGGGCTTCCAACGGGGGGTGGGTGGCGAACAGATTGGCCATCGTTCGCATCGCGTTGAACGGTTCGGCGATGAAGAGGCTGTTGAAAGCGGGGTTGACGTTCATCGGAATCCGCCGGGCAACGGCGTGGATCTTCTCCAGGGCGGTGGCCAAGGCCATCGGGTTGCCGGCGAGGGCGGCGCCCTCCGTGTCGGCGTTGAACTCGCGGGATCGGCTGATGGCGGCCTGGATCAAGCCCGCCGCCAGCGGACCCAGCAGCAGGATCAACAGTCCGGCCAGCGGATTGGAATTCTCGCGGTCGCGCCCGCCGAACATGAACATATAGCCGAGCATGGATATGGCCCCGCCGATGGTGGCGGCGACGGACTGGATCAGAATGTCGCGGTGCTTGACGTGGGCAAGCTCGTGGGCCATCACCCCGGCGATCTCGTCGCGGTCGAGCATCCGCATCAGCCCCTCGGTGGCGCACACGGCGGCGTTGGAGGGGTTCCGCCCGGTGGCGAAGGCGTTGGGGGCATCCGTCGGCGAAATATAGACCCTCGGCATCGGAAGTCCTGCCCTATTAACGAGTTGCGCGACGATCTTGGATAGCGGATGGTCCGGGCCGACCTCTTGGGCACGCATGGTGGCCAAGGCGATCTTGTCGGAGAAAAAGTATCCGACAAAGTTCATCCCGGCCGCGAGGATCAGGGCGAAAACCAATCCCCGCGAGCCGCCGATGGCCTGCCCGGCGATCAGGACGACGGCGGTGAGGATGCCCAGGAGCATCGCGGTCTTGACGTTATTATAAAACTGTCCCATGGATGGTCGGCCTCCGTTATATCGTCGTGGATGTTGTAATAGACTGTAGGCCGGGGCGGAACGGGGCCGGGGTTAGAAAAGGCGAAAGATATTCCACCCGGCGGCTCGGCGAGCGAGTTGTCGGTTGAGGAAGGGGCGTGGACGCCGGCGAAGGCGTCGGGGGAGCGGGATCATGGACTCCGTGCGGAGTTGATCGGGAAGGGGCGTCAGGGTCCGCGCGATGGATGAGGAGTATATAGTTGCCGCCACCGTCTAGCCGGTTCAGCACGCTGGCGACCAGGGGCGGATTCCACTTTTCTGGTCGGACAGTGCTGCGAGTCTGCCATGACCACATCACCGGTCGATCCAGCGGGGCGGATTCCACTTTTCTGGTCGGACAGTGCTGCGAGCGGCACATTCCGCATTGTGGTGGTGCTATTATGATTCGACGGTATGGATATGTGCTGGCGCAGGTCGACCGGAGGAGAATCGTGGGAGACGTGGAAACATCGACGGACATGAATGGACTCAACCGCAAAACCAAGGTGCTGGTCGCCATGAGCGGCGGCGTGGACAGCTCGGTGGCGGCGGCGTTGTTGCAACGCCAAGGGCATGAGGTGATCGGGGTGTTCATGCGGCTGGGGTCGCCGGAGGGGGTGGTCGAGGAAGCCGACACTTGCGAAACGGGGAAGCCGACCAAGCAGGGGTGCTGTTCGGTGGGGGATTCGGCCGATGCCCGGCGGGTGGCGGGGCTGCTGGGGATTCCATTTTACGTGGCCAATTTCCAGGCGGATTTCGGTCGGGTGATCGACTATTTCGTGGATGAATACAACGCCGGGCGGACGCCGAACCCGTGCGTGCGCTGCAACGACTGGCTGAAGTTCGGGAAGTTGGCGGAGTATGCCAAGGCGTTGGGGGCGGATTTCGTGGCGTCGGGGCATTACGCGCGGGTGGAGGCGGGGACAGGCCGGCGGAAGTTGTTGCGTGGCAAGGACTTGCGGAAGGATCAATCGTATGTGCTGTTCGGCATGACGCAGGAGGCCTTGGATCACACGCTCTTGCCGATCGGGGGGATGGAGAAGTCCGAGGTGCGGGTGTTGGCGGAAGAGTGGGGGTTGCCGGTGTTCGACAAACCCGACAGCCAGGAGATTTGCTTCGTGCCCAACGGGGATTATGCGGGGCTGGTGCGGCGGCGGACGCCGCAGGCGTTTTCGGACGGGGAGCTCATCGGCCCGGAGGGGTCGGTGGTGGGACGGCATGAGGGGCACCAGCATTTCACGATCGGGCAGCGAAAGGGGGTGGGGGTGGCGATGGGGTATCCGATTTACGTGACGGCGATCGACGCCGAAAGGAACGCGGTGACGTTGGGGCCAAGGGAAGGGCTGCTGCGGCGGTCGCTGTGGGCGGATCAGGTGAATATTTTGTCGGATCGGGTGGAGATCGGGACGGCGATGCGGTGCGCGGCGAAGATCCGCTACAACCACGCCCCCCAGCCGGCGCTGGCGACCTTCGGGGCCGACGGTCGGCTGGAAGTGACATTCGACGACCCGCAACTGGCGATCACGCCGGGACAGGCGGTGGTGGTGTACGGAGGGGATGAGGTGCTGGGGGGAGGATGGATCGGGGGAGCAGTTGTCAGTTGTCAGTGATCAGGGGGCAGTGATCAGTTGGCAGTTGGCAGGGGGCAGTGGGCAGTTGGCAGTGGCGTAAATGCAAAGAAATTCTTGGTAGGCGGTAGGCGGAAGGAAGGTAGGCTGAGGGGACGAGGGGGAATCGCATCCTTGCTCACAACTCGCAACCGGAAGCCGTAGGCGGAAGGAGGGTAGGCGGAGGGGATTTGCGGACCCCGCTTTTTCTCCAACTCACAACCGGAAGCGGTAGGCGGAAGGAAGGTAGGCGGAG
>JBBSAF010000019.1:0-17146 GCA_038252525.1 Tepidisphaerales bacterium | reverse complement strand
TGGTGTCGATCATGTGGGCCAACAACGAGACGGGTGTGATCTTCCCGGTCGAGCGGATCGCGGCGATGTGCCGGGAGCGCGGTGTGCCATTCCATTGCGATGCGACCCAGGCGGTGGGGAAGATGCCGGTGGACGCACGGGCGATGGGGTTCGACGCGATGAGCTTCGCCGGCCACAAGTTCCATGGGCCAAAGGGCGTGGGGGGGCTGTATGTACGGCGGGGCGTGCGGATGGCGCCGCTGATCGTCGGCGGTCCACAGGAGCGCCAGCGTCGCGGCGGCACCGAGAACGTGCCGGGCATCGTGGGGATGGGCGTGGCGGCGGAATTGGCGATGCGACACGGGGGGGAGCGCGACGTGGTGAGGGGACGGCGCGATCGGTTGGAGGCGGGGATTTTGGCGGCGATCCCCGGTGCGGTCGTCAATGGCGATGCCGAGTCAAGGTTGGACAACACCACGAACATCGGTTTCCCGCGGTTGCAGGCCGAGGCGATATTGCTGCTGCTCAGCGAACGGTCCGTTGCGGCCAGCGCGGGTGCGGCGTGCTCGAGCGGCAGCTTGGAGCCGTCGCATGTGCTGAAGGCGATGGGGATCGAAGAGAGGATCGCACATGGGGCGATCCGATTCAGCCTGTCGCGCGACACCACCGATGGCGAGATCGACCGGGCGTTGGCGGAAATCCCCGGCGTGATCGAACGGCTGCGGCGGGTGTTGCCGGTCGGCGATTGACGCGACGGGGCGGCTTGACCGAAGATGCGTCGATGCACGAATGGCCCTTGGCGAATATCGATCCCGCGACGGGTTTGTTGGCGGTGGCGGTGGCGCTGCTGTACGTCGCGGCGCGGGCGCTGGCCGATGCGCTGACAGGGGGGCGGGCCGGTTCGCCGGGGCTGCGGGCGATCGGGCATTGGCTGCCCATCGCGGCGGTGGCGCTGGCGGCGATGGCGATGGGACAACGCGACGTCGCGGTGCGGCTGGTTTTCTCGACGAGCGTGATCGCGGTGTCACTGGTATTGGGCGCGATCGTGCTGACCCGCCCGCCGGCGCCGGGGCATTCGGCGGCCCGGCGAAGATGGGGACTGCTGGCGCCGGTGGCGGCGATGGCGCTTTTGGCGGGTTTCCACGCGCGGATGACGGGGTTCACCGCGATGGTGTTTTTGGCCGAAGGATTGGCGATTGTGCTGTGGTGGATGCGGCCGGGGGACGGCGCGGCGCCGGGGTCGTCGCCGAATCCGGCGTTGGCGGGGCGTGCGATAGGATTGCGGTGGGCGCAGGGGTTGTTGGCCGGGGCGCTGGCGTTGATCGGCGCGTGGGCGGCGGTGGCAGGGGTGACGGCGCCGGGGCCGCTGGGTCGGGTGGATCCGGCGATGCGGGCAGCGCTGATTTTGGCGCCGGGAGTCTGCATCGCCATGGTCGGCGTCGGGGTTCAACTCGCCCAGGAGCGGCGGACGGAGGAGGCGATCGGGGCGCAGGTGGGGGTGGCGCTGTTGAACCTGTGCCTGCTGTTGCCGTTGTTGATTGGCATGTCATATGTCATGGACGCGGTGGCGCCCGGCGACGGAGGGGTCGCGGCGGTCACCCTGCAAGCGGCGACGACTCATCCCGCAATGACGATTCCGGCGACAACGCATCCGGCGGCCACGATCCCTGCCACGACGCTCCCGGCGACAACCCGCGCGGCGACGGCGACCACGGCTTCCCCGGCGCGGCCGGCGGGTCTGCCGTTTCCGATGTTGGCTTGGCGGATCGACACGGCGCTGCTGCTGGCCATCGGGATGATGCTGATTCCCGCGGCGATGGGACGAAGGATGCCGGGGCGGATCGAGGGGGGAATGTTGATCGCATTTTTCGCGGCGTATCTATTGGCGCTGACGATGTTCCACGCGATGCGTTGATACGGTTGGCACAGGCGGGATCGCGGGGCGATCGCCGGTGGCCCGAGCCTTGTCCCCGCCGTTTTTCAGATCAGCGGTTCGACCGCGCGCCGGCTGGCGGGATCGAGTTGATCCAACGCAGGCAGCTCGTAAATGTTGCCGTCGGCGTCCTTGATGGCGAATCGTCCGTCGTGCAGGAACCGCACATCCTCGCGCTCCTGCACGCGGAACTCGGCCGGGCCGCGATCGGTCCGCACGTCCCATTGCTGATATCCGAACCGCACATCGACGGCGTTCACATGCGTGATCCTGGGAATGAAGCTGCCATCGGTGAGTTCCCGCTCGATGACCTGGCGGCGGGAGGGTGCGAGGGCATCGAGATCCTCGATCAGCGCCAATTCCTTGCCGTCGGACGAACGGATGCTCACGAATCCGCCGGCCCGCGACCATGGAAACGCCCGGCGCACGCGCACGTCCACGATGTCATCCTGGCCGGGGCGCTTGAGGACCAACCGTCCGAGATCGTCGCGGATCAAGTCAAAGTCGAGGTCCATGGCGAGTTCATTCCCCGGTGTCATAGGGCCTCCAGCCGTTGGCGTTTGTCGAGGTCGATCAGCGCGTCGATCAGCGGGTCGAGATGGCCCTGCAGGATCTGCTCGAGGTTGAAGTTCTTCTCGCCGCCCCCCTCGCCGCCGAGGCGATGGTCGGTGCAGCGGTTCTGGGGGAAATTATAAGTCCTTACCCGCTGGCTGCGGTCCCCCGAACCCATCATCGCCCGCCGGGCCGAGGTCTGGGCGGCGTGCTGTTTGGCCCGTTCACGCTCATACAGCGTCGCCCGCAGCAAGGCCCAGGCGCGCTCCTTGTTCTGCGTCTGGGATTTGTGCTCGGTCATCTTGAAGATCAATCCCGACGGGGCGTGCTTGATCATCCAGCCGGTCTCGACCTTGTTGACGTTCTGCCCGCCCGGCCCGCCGCCGCGGCAGCCGAACTCCTCGATGTCCTTGGGGTCGATGTTGATTTTCACATCGGCCAGTTCAGGCAGCACCGCGACAGTGGCGGCGCTGGTGTGGATCCGTCCCTGGGCCTCGGTTTCGGGGACGCGTTGGACGCGATGCCCGCCGCCCTCGAATTGCAGGTGTCGCCAGGCGCCGGGGCCTTTGATATAGGCGATGACCTCCTTCAGCCCGCCGCGCTCGGACTCGGAGAAATCCGCCACCTCCATCCGCCAGCCATGGGCGTCGCAGAATCGCTGATACATCTGGAACAGGTCGCGCCCGAACAGGGCGGCCTCCTCGCCGCCGGTGCCGGCTCGGATCTCCAGGAAAAACGAATCGACGACGTTGTCCTCGGCGGCCACGAACTCATCCTTGATCGCCTCGAGCATCCGCCGGGCCTCGGCGTCGGCGCCGGGCAACTCCGCCTCGGCCAGGGCGGCCATCTCGGGGTCGGACTTGTTCCCGATCAATTCCCGCAGTTCGGCGGCCTGTTGATCGGCCCGCAAATACTGTCGGAATCGCTCGACGACCGGTTCGAGCTGCCCGGATTCCTTGGTGATGGGCACAAGGGTCTGGGGGCTGGCCAGCACCGCAGGATCGTTGAGCCTTTCGCGCAGTTCGACGAGGCGAGCTTCCATTTCGCGGAGCTTGCGGAGGAGGGGCGTGTCGCTTGAAACGGTGGATTGGGTCATGGCCGGCGGCATCCTATGGCGTCGGCCGATCGCCGACGGCACCGGATGCTACCGCCGATGGAGCGAACCGGCAAAAAGGCCGCCGGGCAGGTTGTGCCCGACGGCCCGATTTCCCTCCCGGCGGGAACACGTTCAGATGAGGTTGCGGAGCTTGCGTTTGGCGCCGATCAGGCCCAGGGCGCCGAGGCCGGACAGCCCGGTCCACGCGGCCGAGGGCAGCGGGATGGCGCACGCCTTCTCATAGCAGATCTTCTCGACCTTGTACCCGTCGTTGCAGTCCAAGGCGGTGAAGTCCAGGTGCGTGATCGGGCCGAAGTTGAAGGTCTTGACCACCTCGCCGTGGCTGACGCCCGAGCCATACAGGGCGCCGGTGGCGACCGTGTGTCCATCGCCGATGAGCTTGAAGTTGTCGTTGCAGTCGACGCTGGTGAAGTCGATGGACTTGATGATGACCGGGCAGGCGAAGGTGATCTTCAACAGTTCGTCGGGACCGCTGATGTCCACCTGCGAATCATCCAGCCAGCTGCTCTTGACACCCAGGCCGAGCACATCCTGGTAGACTTTGCTGGCGCACCCGTTGGCGGTGGCGGTGGCGGTGACGCCCAGCCCGTCGCTGCCGGTGAAATGCATCGTGGTCGCCAGATCCGTTCCGCAATTGCGCTCGAACACGACGCAACCGGCGTCGGCCGATTGGCCGGCTCCGAGGGCGGCGACCGCAAGACCCAACGACAAGGCAATCTTCTTGACCATGATGCTTTTCCTGTCCTCTTGTGGCCGGTGAACCCGGCCGGTTTGCTGATTTGGCCCGGCGCCATCGGCGCCCGTCGGCCCACCTGTGTGTGCGTCGCGTTCGGGAGGACCCCTCGTTCGTCGCACACCGTGGATATACCCCCGAAAAAATGGGCGGGCGGGCGATGGCCCTGATTTCCGGTGATTTGTGGGCTTTTTGGGGTCGGATTGCGCCGCCGGGTCGCGTTGTCGCGGATGCACCGGACCTGCGGGATGGGATTATCGGCGCCCGCGCGGTTATCGGTCGCGCGCCGGCGACGGGGCCGGTCGGTTCTTTGCGTTCACCGCCGATTTCCGACAGAATGCCGCCCGATCAGGGAACCCAGGCATGTGGTATTTCGCGTACGGCTCGAACCTCAATATCCGCGCGGTGTCCGAGTGGTGCCGCCATTACGGGTTCAAGATCCCCGCAATGAAGGCCGCCAAACCGGCGGTGCTGGACAATTACCGCCTCTGTTTCCCGATCTTCAGCGAATACTGGGGCGGCGGGATCGCCGACATCGAATACGACCCCGGCAAATATGTCGCCGGCGCGCTCTTCGACCTCTCGGAGGCGGATATGCGGACGTTGGACCAGAAGGTGGACCGCAAGCTCGATTCCGGTGAGCGGGACATCGGCGTCTACAAGCGCATCGAGGTGAAGGTGTCGCCGCTGGGCAAGGGTCAGCCGATGCAGGCGATCACCTACCACGGCACGTTGGCCGAGAAATTGCACATCCCCCCGACGCGGCATTATATGGACATGGTGATCCAGGGCGCCTATGGATTCGGGTTGTCGATGATGTGGATCGCGTATCTCCAGAGCTTCAGCACCCAAGCCGGTCGCCGCCCCCGCCCCCCGGGCCATGGCGATGCGTCGGCGAGAATGTGAGGGGGAGGTTGCGGGTTGTGCGTTGTGCGTTGTGAGTTGAAGAAGGGCGCGACCCTGCTTTCCGGATGTTTTTTCACTGCCAACTGCCAACCGCCAACTGCCCAACCATGTCCCGCAAATCCTTTTACATCCTCGATGGTCACGCCCAGATTTTCCGGGCGTATTACGCGCCGTTCCGCGACCTGACCAGCCCGACCGGCGAGCCGACCAAGGCGACATATGTGTTCACGAAGATGCTGCTGAACCTGATCGACCTGCGCAAGCCCGATTACCTGGCCATGGTCATTGATTCCGGCGAGCAGAAGGTCTTCCGCAAGGAGATTTTTCCCGCCTACAAGGCCAACCGAAAATCCCCGCCGGACGACTTCCGTCCGCAGGCCGGTCGCATCCTTCGGATCGTCGCCGACGCCGGGGTTCCGCTGTTCGTCAAGCCAGGCTTCGAGGCCGACGACCTCATCGCCACCATGGCCGACCGGCTGGCCGAGCGCGAGTTCGACGTGTTCATGGTCTCCAAGGACAAGGACCTGCGGCAACTGGTGACCGACCACATCGTCATGTATGACGTGCAGGCCGACGAGGTGCTCGACGCCGGCGGCATCCTCGCCAAATGCGGCTACACGCCGGCCCAGTCGGTCGAGGTGCAGACGCTGATGGGCGACGCCACCGACAACGTCCCCGGCATCCCCGGCGTCGGCGAGAAGATCGCGGTCAAGTTGATCGAAAAATATGGTTCGGCCGACGCCCTTCTCGATCACCTCGATGAATTGACGCCGAAGTTGCGCGAGAACGTCGTCGCCAACGCCGACAAGCTCAAGTTGTCGCGCCAACTGGTGACGCTGCGACGCGATGTGCCTTTCGAGTTCGACCCCGACGCCTGCCGGTTCACGGGGTTGGACGCCGCGGGATTGCGGGGGCATCTGGAGGAACTCGGCTTCACCAACCTCCTCAAGCGCCTCGGCCCGGCGCCGACGCCCGATTTGCCGCGGCCGTCTCCAAATGCACCGTCGCCCGCATCGGGGGCGCCGAGGCCCTCATCGGTCTTTTCCGAGTCGCTGTTCGGCGGTCCCCCGGCGGCGGCGAGCGCGCCGCGGCCGAGCGGCGCCGGCGACGCCGACGACGCCGACGCGCCGCCTCCAGCTTCCGTCCCCTTGGCCACCGGCGAATCGTGCGATTATCGCCTGATCGCCACCGAGACCGATTTCGCCGATTTCCTCGTCGCCCTCCAGTCCCGGCCCCGCTTCGCCTTCGACACCGAAACCCGCTCGCTGGGCGCGGTCTCCTCGCCGCTGGTCGGCATGAGTTTCAGTTGGGCCGCCGGAACGGGCTTTTATGTTCCCGTCGATGGCCCGGAAGGTTCGAGCCACTTGTCCCGAGAGCAGGTTTTGCGCGACCTTAAACCGCTCTTGGAGGACGAGGCGATCCAGAAGGTCGGCCACAACATCAAATACGACCTGCTGGCGATGCGCCAGGCCGGGGTCACATTGCGCGGCATCGCCCTCGACAGCATGATCGCCATGTTCCTGCTCGATGCCGGGCGCATTCAATATGGCATGGATTCCCTCGCCCGCGATTTGCTGGGATTCCAGAAAATCCCGACCGTCGATCTGCTGGGCAAGGGCAAGAACCAGATCACCATGGATCGCGTCGAGCTTGCGCGGCTGGCCGCCTACGCCGCCGAGGACGCCGACATCACCTGGCGGCTGTGCGAACAGCTCGGCCCGAAACTCGACCAGTCGCCGGCGCTGCGGCGTCTGCACGACGACATCGAGCGCCCCCTGATCGCCGTGCTGGCCGATATGGAACACAACGGCATCGCGGTCGATCCCGACATCCTCCGCGCCCAGGGCGAGGTGCTCGGCGAACGCATCGAACTGCTGCGGGCCAAGGTGATCGAGGCCGCCGGGACCGATTTCAATCCCGATTCGCCCAAGCAACTGGGCGAGGTGCTGTTCGACAAGCTCAAGTTGCGGGTCGTCAAGCGCAATAAGACGGGACCGAGCACCGACGTGATGGTCCTCGAGGCCTTGGCCGCCGAGCATCCGGTGCCGCGGCTGATCCTCGAATACCGTTCCCTGGTGAAACTGAAAAACACTTACCTTGACAGCCTCGGCGACTCGGTCAACCCCGCGACCGGGCGGATCCACACCAGCTTCAATCAGACCGGCGCCGCGACCGGGCGGCTCAGCAGCAGCGATCCGAATCTGCAAAACATCCCCATCCGCACCGACGAGGGCCGGCGAATCCGGCTGGCGTTCGTCCCCGGCGACCGGGCCAACAATGTCCTGCTCACGCTCGATTACAGCCAGGTCGAATTGCGCGTGCTGGCTCATTTCACCCGCGAGCCGGCGCTGGTGGCGGCGTTCGAGGCCGACGAGGACATCCATCGCACCGTCGCGGCCGAGGTTTTCGGTGTGCCGGTCGATGAGGTCACGCGTGACCAGCGCGGACAGGCCAAGACGATCAACTTCGGCATCATCTACGGCGTCAGCGCCTTCGGGCTGGCCCGGCGGATCGAGGGGATGAGCGTGGCCGCCGCGGGCGACCTGATCGCCGCGTACAACCGGCGCTTCCCCACCATCGCCGGGTTCCTCGACAACTGCGTTCGCCAGGCCCGCGACCTCGGCTACGTCCAGACCATCCTCGGACGGCGACGTCCGATTCCCAACATCGACAGCGGGGTGATCTCGGTCCGCAACGGCGCCGAACGCATGGCGATCAACTCGGTGGTGCAGGGATCGGCGGCCGACCTCATCAAACTCGCCATGCTCGATGTCCACCGCCGGCTCGCCCATGAGAACCCGAATTGCAAGATGCTGCTGCAAGTCCACGACGAGCTGGTTTTCGAGACGCCCGCCGCCACCGTCGAGGCCGACGCGGAGATCGTGCGACAGGAGATGATCGCCGCGGGCGCCAAGATCGGATTGACCATCCCCTTGAAAGTCGAGGCCGGTTGGGGCAAAAACTGGCAGGAGGTCAAGTAGGGCGATCATGGAACTTGAACCCGCGCCGGGAAACTTCCGCCCGATCATCGACCGCCGCAAGCGGATCGAAGAGCCGTTGCCATCCCGCCTTATCGCGGTCGCCGATGTGAGACTGCTCACACCCACCGAAAACCGCGAAAACCTCGACGGATTCTACGTCGATATGCTCGGGATGATTCGCGTCCCCGGCCCGCGCCTGATCTATCGGACCGACAATTTCCGCATCCATTTCGACGAGCGTCCGCTGCCCATCGAATACCCCGACCTCAAGCCCTTGGGGATCGAGGTCCGCGACCTGTGGGATGCCGAACACCAGCTCGTCGCCGCCGGGATCGAATACACCCGCCAGCGTCACGTCAGCGTCGGTCTCGAATCGCTGCTGCTCCGCGACCCCGGCGGCAACTGGGTCGAATTGGTCGAATCCCGTTCCATCGGCTGATGCCCCCCACACAAGGCTTTTCCATGTCGTGGCGGAATATCACCGACTTCTTCAAACGCAGCCATTTGGCGCTCCGAGCCGCCGACCGCATGGGGCGCGGGCGGGGAAGGCTGCGATTCCTCGACCGCCTGGCCAAACCCGCCCACCCGGCGCCGATCACGCCGGATTTGACCGATTGGCATCGCCATCGCCTGGCCGCCGTCTGGATCGGCCACGCCACCGTGCTGCTTCGCATAGGCGGGCTGAACATCCTCACCGATCCGGTCTTCTCCCATCGCATCGGCATCGGACTGGGTCTCATCACCGCCGGCCCGGCCCGGCATGTCGCCCCGGCATTGCGGGTGGACCAATTGCCGCGATTGGACCTGATTCTTCTCACCCACGCCCACTTCGACCACCTCGATCGTCCGTCGCTCGACCGCCTGCCCGAGCACACGCCCATCATCACCGCCCCGCAAACCAGCGACCTGATCGCCGACCTCGGCTTCCGCGACATCACCGAATTGGCCTGGGACCGCCCCATGAAAATGCGCGGCCTTCAGATCACCGCCCGGCCCGCGCGCCACTGGGGCGCGCGAACGTTCATCGATCAATACCGCGGCTACAACGCCTACGAAATGCAGTCCGACACGCACCGCGTTCTCGTCGGTGGCGACAGCGCCCATCACGACTTGCTGAAAACCCTGATCCCGGTCGATCTCGCCATCCTCGGCATCGGCGCCTACGACCCCTACATCGCCGCCCATGCCACCCCGGAGCAGGCCTGGAAAATGGCCAACGACGCCGGCGCGGCGCGGCTGCTGCCGATCCACCATTCGACATTCAACCTGAGCCACGAACCGATGGACGAACCGATGCGCCGCCTGCGCGCCGTCGCCGCCGATGAATCCCGTCGCATCGTCGTGACGGCGGTGGGGGGGCAATGGGCGGCGGAATGACCGGGCAGCGCTTCATCGCGGGAGCGTCTTGCCCAATGCCGTCAACGCAAGGGATTCGGTCTTGCGTCGCGGGGCCGCCTCGGCCCCGTTCGGGTGGCATCACCGGGCGAAAGCGGGTTTGGAAGTTGTGAAAACCGCGCATCGAGCGCCGAAGTTCCCGTTTTGAGTATGAAAAAGAGAAAGGCGGATCCGAGGCGGCCCCGCGACGGTTGAGTCCGCCTTCCCATCTCCGCCTCGAAGGCCTCCACGCATTACGTCGACAGCATTGGGCGCCTTGCCCTCGTCCCACCCCGTCAATGATCGCCCCACTCACGCCACCGGCCGATATAGCGTGTCGCGCTCCACCGCCCTGAAGCCCGCCTCCCGCGCCAGCCGCCGCAGATCCTCCACGCGCAGTTCCTGGTGCACCCCGTCCCCCTCGCGCTTGGTGATGTCATACCACACCACCGTCCCGTCCAGATCGTCGCATCCCCAGTTGAGGGCCACCTGCGACAATCCGATGCCCTGCATGATCCAGAACGCCTTGATGTGCGCGATGTTGTGGACCATCAACCGCGCGATCGCCAGCGTTTTCAGATCCGTCAGCCCCGTCGGTCCCGGCAGATGCCCCAATTCGCTGTTCTCCGGCGCGAACGACAGCGGGATCACGCAGTTGAAGCTCGCCTTGCCATGGGCCAAACTCTCCTCTTGCAACTCGCGAAGGCGGATCAGATGCTCCACCCGCTGCTCCGGCGTCTCGACATGCCCATACAGCATCGTGGCGTTCGACGGAATGCCCAGCGAATGGGCGGTGCGATGCACCTCGAACCACTTGTTGGCGCCGACTTTCCCCTTGAACACCTCGTCGTGCACCCGATCGTCGAAGATCTCGGCCCCGCCACCCGGCAGGCTGCCCAGTCCCGCCTCCCGCAAGGCCGCCAACACCTCGGCGATGGGCAGCCGTGCGACGCGCGAAAAATGCACGATCTCGATCGCCGTGAACGCCTTGATGTGCACCGCCGGACACGCCGCCCGGATCCCCCGCAGCATGTCCAGGTAATAGTCGAACTTCAACCACGGATGCAGCCCGCCGACGATGTGGATTTCCGTCGCCCCGGCCACCGCCGCCTTGCGGGCCGTTTCCACCACTTGTTCGACGGGCATCTCGTACGCCCCGGCCTCGCCGCGCTTGCGATAGAATGAGCAGAACTTGCACGACAACGCGCACACGTTGGTGTAGTTGATGTGCCGGTTTCGATTGAAATACGCCGCGTCCCCGTGCAGTCGCCGCCGCACCTGGTTGGCCAGCCGCCCGATCCCGTGCAGATCCCGGCTGGCGAACAGCGCCCGCCCGTCGGCGGCGCCCAGAACCCGCCCCTCGGCGACCTTGGCCGCGATCCCCGCCAGGGCCGGGTCGTCCACCACGAGTTCGTCTTCGACAATCGCTTCCATCGCGGCGGAGTATAGGGCGCGCCGCCATTCGCTTCCACGCGCCCCGATATAGCCGCCCGTTCACATCCATCGTTTCCGCCGGAATAGCCCCAGCATGATGCCCATCACCGCCAGCATCACCGCCACCGTGATCCAGAAGGCATTGCGCGAATGCAGTCCGGGGATGGCGTCGAAGTTCATCCCGAAGAAGCTCGTCACCACCGTCAGCGGCAGCGCCACCACGCTCAATATCGTCAGCGTCTTCATGATCTGGTTGAGCGTGTTGCTGATGCTCGACAGGTAGATGTCCCGCGCCCCCAGCACCAGATCACGGTACAGCTCGACCATCTCGACCACGCGGATCAGATGGTCCTGCACATCGCGGAAATAAACCCGCGTGCTTTCGCGGATGAACGGAACCTCCCCCCGGGTGAGCTGCGAAATAACATCGCGCTGCGGGCCGACGATCCGGCGCAGGTGCAGCAGCTCTCGTTTTTTCTGCCCGATGTCCGCCAGCACATCCGGCGTCGGATGCGTCAGGGCGCGGTCTTCCAGCGCGTCCAGCGCCTCCTGCAAATAGTCCAGGATCGGTTGATAATGATCCACCAGATGGTCCAGGATGTTGTGCAGCAGCATGTCGATGCCGGGATCCAACACCACCTTCGCATCGGTCGCGGCGCGATCGGCGATCTCCGCGATCGTCCGCAGCGGCTCGTCGTGGATCGTCACCAGATACCGCGCCGACACGAACACATCCATCTCCTTGGTCTGCAGATTGTGCCGGAACGTCTCCAAATCCGGCCCATGGAACACCATGTAGAAATACCCCAGCTTGTTCAGATCCCCGACGTGGTTGTAGCTCTCGATCTTCGGCCGCTGCGAATAGTGGATGCAGTCCTCGATCGCCAGCGGATGGAAGCCGAACACCTCATCGAGCAGCCCATATTCCTCGTCGGTCGGGTGGTCCATGTCCAGCCACAGCACCGCCCCCTCGTCGCGCAGGGCGGCCGGCAGTTCCTTGTCGTCATTGCTCGTCCGCCCGTCACCGAACCGGATGAATGTTCGCAGCATGTCGGGTAATCTACCCGCCCCGCGCCCGCCCGGCCAAGCGCCCCGCGAACGCGGGTGAACGACGCCCTTGACGCACACACTCCGGAGAATCGCCGTGCTCGACTTAGTGCTTGCCGACATCGACGCCCGCCGCGGCCACGATCTGCCGAAACTGATCGAACTGCTCTCGATCCCGAGCATCAGCGCGCAATCCGAACATGCCGGCGATGTCCGCCGCTGCGCTGACTGGATGGTCGATCATCTCACGAAAATCGGGCTATCAGCGCGATTGGCCGCGACCGAGGAGCACCCTGCGGTGCTGGCGCACAACGACCATCGGGCCGGACGCCCGACCATCCTGTTTTATGGCCACTACGACGTCCAGCCGCCCGATCCGCTGGATGAATGGACGACCCCGCCGTTCGAGCCGACGATCCGTGACAACGCCGTCTTCGCCCGCGGCGCGGCCGACGACAAGGGACAGGTCTTCGCCCACCTCATCGCCATCGACGCCTGGATGCGCCATGGCGGGTTGCCGGTGAACCTCGTCGTCCTCATCGAGGGCGAGGAGGAGTGCGGCAGCGCCCACCTCGCGCCGATGCTCCAGCGCCATCGAGCCGATCTCGCCGCCGACATCGCGCTGATCAGCGATTCCCACCAGTACGCCCGCGGCATCCCCGCCATCACCTACGGCCTGCGGGGATTGGTCTACCTCCACCTCGAACTTCGCGGCCCGAGCCACGATCTCCACTCCGGCCTGCACGGCGGCGCCGTCGCCAACCCCGCCAATGTCCTCACGAAACTCCTCGCCTCGCTCCACGACGACGAGGGCCGAGTCAACATACCCGGTTTCTACGATGAGGTCGCCGAACCGACGTCCGCCGAGCGCCGCATGGGGGCGGACCTGCCCGAGGACGACGCCGCCTACGCCGCCGGCATCGGACTGCGACCCGACCAACTCGCCGGCGAAAAAGGTTTCTCGACACTCGAGCGCCGCACCATTCGCCCGACCTTCGACATTCACGGGCTGTCCAGCGGCTACCAAGGCCCCGGCGCCAAGACCGTCCTCCCCGCCACCGCGTCGGCCAAAATCTCCTGCCGATTGGTCCCCAACCAGGATCCCGCCCGCATCAATCGCCTGTTGACCGAGGCTCTCCGCCAGCGCTGTCCCGTCGGCGTCCGGCTGACCATCACGCCCGATCACCTCGCCCCCGGCGTCGTCGTCCCCGTCGACGGCCCCGCCATCGCCTTGGCCGCCGAGGCGGTCGAAATCGGCTTCGGCCGGCGCCCCGTCCTCATCCGCAGCGGCGGCAGCATCCCCGTGGTCTCGATGCTCAAGGAATCCCTCGATCTCGACACCCTCATGGTCGGCTTCGGGCTGCCCGACGACCGCGTCCACTCCCCCAACGAAAAGTTCGACCTCGACGCCCTCCACTCCGGCGCCCGAACCGCCGCCGCCCTCTATGACCGCCTGTCCCGGTTGTGATGGCCACACGCCGCCGGTCCCATCGAAATCCTTGGCAGGCGGGAGCGAGCTGCTCCCGCGACAGGGGATTGCCGCATCGTTGCTATACACAAGTGTTTACCCACCATGGGGGAGGTCCGGCGTGTTCACGGGTCGCGTGGGCGCCCTCGCCCGCGTCCAACGACGCGACCGGCAGGACCGGGGTTTGGAGGTTGTGCACGCCCCCCTTCGCGCGCCGTCGTCATTGATTTCGATGCCAAAAAGGCGGGGCCGAGGCGGCCCCGCGACAGGGGAACCTCTGCGGGCGCCCGGCGAGATGGGTATAACAACGAGGGCGAGGCGCTCCCGCGACAGGGGAGGGAACGCCTCGGAGCGTTCGTTGCGGCGCCGCCCCGACCTCCCCCTTGGCGCGAGTCCATTCATCCAAGCGCGTTGCGCCCCTCCAAACCTCACCCTCCTCCCCGTGTCCAATACTCCGTGAAACGGGCATGAAACCTTTTCCCCGCCCGCGGGTGTTACAGGAGACGGAACATGATTCGCCAAGCGACGGCCCGGCACGTTTCATGGATCGCGGCCTTGGCCTACGTCGGTTTGTGCCTGATGCTATATGTGATGCGATGAGGCGATCGCCCGTCCGCGCCGCGGCCGATTCAATGTGGTCCTTCCCTCCCTGATGCCTCGGACGCCTTCCCGGTGTCCGGGGCTTTTTTCTTCCCCGCCTTGACCGCCTCCCCCCGGACGCCAAAATAGCCCCTCCCGGTTGTCGGGACGTTTTTCACGGCCGGCTTGGCGATGGGATTCCCATGGATGATGGACTGCGGCAAATCGACGAAATCGAGGGCGAGGCCCTGGCGGAACTCACCGGCGTCGGCTCCCCGGCCGACCTCGAATCATTCCGCATCAAATACCTCGGGACCAAGGGTCGGCTGAAGGATCTGATGGGGCTGCTGGGGACCGTACCGCGCGAACAAAAGCCGGTTTTCGGGCAACGGGTCAACGGGCTGAAACAAAAACTCGCCGCCGCCTTCGAGGCGCGCAAGACCGAACTGGCCTCCTCCGACGCCGGCGCCGACGCCTGCGATGTCACCGAACCGGGCATCCGTCCGCCCATCGGCAACCGGCACGTGCTCATGAAAGTGGTCGACGAATTGACCGAGCTCTTCCGGCGGATGGGCTTTTCCGTCGCCGGCGGCCCGGAGGTCGAGGATGAGTTCCACAACTTCGTGGCGCTGAACATCCCCCAAGCGCACCCCGCCCGCGATCCGCTCGACAACTTTTATCTGGCGACCAACGACGCCGACGCCGGTCGGCTGGGGCTGGGGGACAACGAGCAGTTGCTGCGGACCCAGACCAGCACGGTGCAGATCCGCATCATGGAAAGCCAAAAACCGCCGATCCGCGTGGTCATCCCCGGACGCGTCTACCGCCCCGACACCCACGACCAGACGCATCTGTCGATGTTCCACCAGCTCGAGGCCCTGGTGGTGGACCGCGATGTGACCATGGTGGATCTCAAGAGCACGATCATGCAGTTCGTGCACGGCTATTTCGGCGCCGACACCAAGGCGCGTTTCCGCCCAAGCTTCTTTCCGTTCACCGAGCCGTCGGCCGAGGTCGATGTCTGGTTCCCCGACAAAGGAAAATGGATCGAGCTAGGCGGGTGCGGGATGGTCCATCCCAACGTCCTGACGGCCTGCGGGATCGATCCCGAGGAACATTCCGGCTGGGCGTTCGGATTCGGCATCGAACGAATTGCCATGCGAAAATACGGCATCGGCGACATCCGCATGTTCGTGGAGAACGACATCCGGTTCCTCAAACAGTTTTAACGGCGGCGGCCGACGGCACGCGGTGCCGCGCGGCGATGGATTTTTATTTCAAGGGAGCGATTCCATGACGATGGCGAGCACGACGAATCTTTGGGCCGACGAATCCACCGGCGGCAAGTCCGGCGGCAAGCCCGACCTGCGGGTGGCGTTGATCGGCTGCGGCGGTATTTCCGGGATCCACGTGGAGGGTTGGAAACGCCTGTATCCCAAGTGCCAACTGGTCGCCTGCGCCGACCCCATCGAGGAGCGACGCCACCAGCGCGGCGACGCCGGCGGAGTGCCCAAGGAAAACCGCTTCCCCTATCTGACCGACATCCTCAAGGCCGGCATCGAGCTCGACGCGGTGGACATCTGCACCCCCAACACCACCCACGCCCCCATCGCCATCGAGGCCTTGGAGGCCGGGCTGCATGTGATGTGTGAAAAGCCGCTGACGCTGACTCCCGACCTCGTGCGCGACATGATCGCCGCCCGCGACAAGAGCGGAAAAATCCTCATGACCGCACAGCACATGCGGTTCCTCAACACCAGCCACGCGATGAAGGAGTACGTCAAGGACGGCGCATTGGGCGAGGTCTATTACGCCCGCGCCCAGTTCCTGCGCCGGCGATACCTGCCCGGCCGTCCGAACTTCATCCAAAAGAAAATCTCCGGCGGCGGCCCGACCATCGACATCGGGGTCCACATCCTCGACCTGACCCTGCACCTGATGGGCCACCCCGAGCCGGCGACGGTGACGGCCATCACCCCGCAAAAACTCGCCAAACGGACCGACATCCGCGGCTGGTGGGGCGAGTGGGACCGCGACATGATCGACACCGAGGATTTCGCGGCCGGATTCATCCGATTCAAGAACGGCGCGGCGCTGACGCTGGAATGCTCGTGGCTGGCGAACATGCGGGAAAAGGAGCTGACCAAGATCACGCTGATGGGCACCGAGGCCGGCGCCGAGTGGCCGGACATGAATGTTTTCGGCGAGTCCAACGGCTCGCTGACCGACACCACGCTTTCTTTCGTCGACGACGGCATCGGCGGGCACCAGAAGGAGATCGCGGCGTTCTCGGATGCGATCCTGACGGGCAAGCCCTCCCCGGTGCCGACCGAGCAGACGCTCGGCGTCATCCGCATCCTCGACGGGCTGTACCGATCCAGCGCCGCCGGCGCCGAGGTGAAAGTCTAAGACGATCCATAACGTGCGTTGACTCGTCCGCCGGGCACTTCTACGATGCGCCCCAGGGAACCCACCTTTTATTGAGGAGCGATGATGGCCAGCCAAAACGTCAAGGAGTTTTCCGATTCCAACTTCGAGCAGGAAGTCCTCAAGAGCGACGTGCCGGTGCTCGTCGATTTCTGGGCCGAGTGGTGCATGCCCTGCCGGATGCTGGCGCCCACGATCGAAAAGATCGCCGAGGCCTACGTCGGCAAGGTCAAGGTCGGCAAGCTCGACACCGACGCCAACCGCGAGGTGTCGATGAAGTACGGCATCAGCGCCATCCCCACCGTCCTGCTGTTCAAGAACGGCGAGGTCGCCCAGAAGTTCGTCGGCCTGCGCAACGAAAAGGATTTCCGCGAGGCCCTGGACGCGGAATCGAAGTGAGCGACACCGCGCGATGAAACCGGAAGAATCCCCGATCCGCATGGGGCGGGGATTTTTGATATGCGGGGGGGGGGAAGCCTCCCGCCCCGCCAAGCGGGGGAATCGCAATTCCCTTGTCGCGGGGCCGCCTCGGCCCCGCCTTTGTGTTTTTGATTCAATGGCGATGGCGATCCACGGCGGTTTTCACAACCTCCAAACCCGCTTTCGCCCGATCATG
>JBBSAF010000018.1:0-17401 GCA_038252525.1 Tepidisphaerales bacterium | reverse complement strand
TGCCCGCCGCCGCCGCGTGGTTCCGCAAGGCCTTCGAGTCGGCCGATGGGCTGCACGCGATGCCGTGATGGCCACGTCAACACCGACCGAGCGCTGATCGTCCCCCTCATACCCCACCGCTCGCACGCGATGCCTTGAGGCGCCGATCCATTTCCTCACCCCGTCCACTCCCGCGTCGCCCGGCGAAGGCGGTCGCGCACGGCCAGCCACGCGGGATCATCCGGCTTCCGTGCTCGACCGCCCCACTCCACTTTCGCGCGCCGAATCCGGGCCCGCCGCCATCCACGCTGGCTGGTCGCCCGGTCCCGCCCTCACCCCGTCCACTCCCGCGTCGCCCGGCGAAGGCGGTCGCGCACGGCCAGCCACGCCGGCTCGTCGGGCGGCATCTGAACATGGATCGCCGACCGTCCCAGCCCATCCAGCCGCCGCAGGGCCGCGTATAGCCCCCGCGCATACAGCGCCGGATCGTCCGGCAGCCGGATCGTCCCGGGATCGCGCGATGAGTCCCGCTGGCCCGACTCGCCGGCTTCGCGGCCCCCGATCCGCAGCCACGCGACCGATCCGTCGGCGGGCGCGCACGGGCCGGCGCCGTCGTACCGATACGCCGGCGTCGTCGGCGCGTAATGGATCGCGTGTTGCCCCGGCCCGCTCGCCGGAACCGACGGATCGGCGAACCCCTCGGCCAGCCGCACCGGCCCGATCACCCGTTCAATTTGCCGGCGCGACACGCCGCCCGGACGCAGGATGATCGGCGATTCGCCACTGAGATCCAGCACCGTCGATTCGATCCCCACCGCGCACGGCCCGCCGTCGAGGATGACGGCCACCGCGTCGCCAAGCTCCTCGCGGACATGCCCCGCCGTCGTCGGACTGACGCGCGTCGATCGGTTGGCGCTGGGCCCGGCGAGCGGGCCATCGAACCTATGGATCAACGCCAGCGCTATCGGATGGTCCGGCATCCGCAGCCCCACCGTGTCCAGCCCCGCCGACACGTTGGGCGCGATGTCTTCGCTCCGCGGCACCACCAACGTCAGCGGCCCCGGCCAAAACCGCATCGCCAGCCGCCTCGCCGTGTCCGGCCAGCGACGGGCGTACACCTTGGCCATGGCGACCCCCGAGATGTGGACGATCAGCGGATTGGTGGCCGGGCGTCCCTTGGCCCGAAAGATCGCGTCCACCGCGTCGGCGTTGCGGGCATCGGCGCCCAGCCCGTAAACCGTTTCGGTGGGAAACGCCACGAGCCGCCCCGCCCGCAAGGCCGCGACGGCCTCGTCGAGCGCCGCGGGATCGAGCGTATCGGGATGAATGGTTTGCCGGCGCGCCATGATGCTCGTCGCCGACGATACCCCAGGGCGGCGGCTTGGCCAAACGGCGCGGCGCGGGCGGCCAGCGTGTGTGCCAAAAAACCCGGGCACAAGGCGGTCACAAGTAATGCCATCCCCGTTCCCGATGGCGCCGATGCCGACCGGTTCGACGAAATTCGCGACTTGCGCGGAAAATGAGGCACACCCCGGACAACCGTCAACTTGAACTTCCGCCCCCGCCCGGTTATTCTCCCCCGCGTCGGGCGATTAGTTCAGTTGGCTAGAACGCACGGATCACACCCGTGAGGTCACAGGTTCGAGTCCTGTATCGCCCAATTCGTATTCTGTTAGGATCGGCCCTCCCGCCTCAAAAACGCCATTTTCACCTTGAAAACGCGGTTTCGCTTGTTTGTCTTGCGAAGCGTTGCGACCGTTTGCATTCGCTAACTGTGCAGAATTATCCGCCGCGCCAACTCCCCCGCCGATGCGCTGGCGGCGCTCTCGCCACCGGACAATTCCACCTCGAACAATCCCGCCCCCGTCGCCACCCGCGCCACCGTCGCGCCGACGCCGAATAATCGCTCGGCCAAGGCGCGCAATGGCGCCTCGGTGGCCGCGAAGGTCGCGTCGGTGTTCGGGGCGTTCAATCGATCGTTCAGTCGGATCGTCAGCCGCGTCGCGTCGAATCGCCCGCCGCCGGGCAGGTCGCGCTCCAATCGCTCGGCCGACGAGAGCGCCGACTTCGCCGCCATCGCCAGCGCCCCGGCGAAATCAGCCCCCTCCACCGGCTGCTTGCGCCAATACGACAACCCCGCCCGGCCGTCCTCGTCCTCGACATGCAAATTGGCCTCGTGACACACCAGCAGCACGCCCGGCCCGTGCTGCACATGCGCATAGTCGGCCACGTCGATCATCAGGTGATCGGCCAACGCGCCGTCGCGGATCCATTGGTGCAGCACCGGCACGACCGCCGCGAAGTCCACCGCCGCGCCATCGGCGAAATACACCTTCGCCACGATCTTGTGCGTATCCATAAGCTCCATTCCCATCATCCCGTCCCGATCCAAGACAAGGCTCAACCGATGTTGGCCGATGCCGCCGCGCCCGTTGTCGCCACCGCCGCCGTTGTCGCCGTCGCCGCCGTTGTCGCCGTCGCCGTCGCCGCCAGCATCTTGGCGTGGCACTTGTGGGCCGCGTCGATGAACAAGTTGGTCTCCTCGATCAGCTTGTGGGCCGTATCCCGCGTGTATCGCGCGTCGGCGCCCTCGTGACGGGCCAGCAGGTAATTCGAGAACTGGTCCCCCGCGAAGCGGTCGCGGAACAGCCCGCTCTCGACGAACCTCGCATTGAACTCGCGCACCGTCGTGGCAGCGTCGGCCGGGGCGTCGGTCCATTGCTCGCGCACCAGTGTCCGCGCCGCCTCCAGCATCGCGTCGTACGCCATCTCGTCGGCCTGCCGAGGCTTGCCCTCGTCCAGCAGCACCTGGGCCTCGAACGCCTTGCCCTCGGCCGCCGAAAACCCGAACTGCGCCGCAGACACCACCTGCCCCGCGCCCTCCCCCTCGGCCATGTCGCCGAGGGTGTATTTGCGCGGATCGCCCCAATCGCTGTAAAACGAGGGATCATCCTCGTGCGACGGCACCGCCGTGAAACGGTCCACCACCCCCTTCAACTGCTTCTTGCCGATGCGCTGGCAGTACCCCTGGAACGATTCCTCGCCCTGCCGCTCGGCCACGAAGCCCTCGGTCAATGCATCGACCAGCTCCGGCACGCGCTTGCTGGGCACCGACCCCATGGCCAGCGCGAACGCCCCGCCGTTCTCGCGCCATTGCCCGCCGAGCATGACCTGGAAATGCGGCACCGTGTACCCGCCGATGTTGCGGCTGTTGCCATAAAACCCGATGTCGGCCACGTGATGCTGACCGCAGGAATTGAAGCACCCGCTGATCTTGATCCGCAGCGAATCCACCGCCGCATGGCGCGTCCCCGCGCCCGCCGAAAGCCGCGTTCGCAATTCATCGGCCAAACCGCGGCTGGATGCGATGCCCAGTTTGCACGTGTCGGTTCCCGGGCAGGCCGTCACATCCACGATGGTCCCGGCCACCGCGTCGGCCAATCCAATCCGATCAAGCTCGCCGTGCAGCGCCTCGAGCCGGTCCATCGGAACCCACCGCAGCACGATGCTCTGCTCGATGGTCATCCGCGCGTGCTCGCCGGCGAATCGCCGCGTGATGTCCGCCAGTCGGCGCATCTGCCCGCTGGAGATGTCCCCCAGCGGCAGCGACACCGTCGCCGTCGCGTACCCCGGCTGGCGCTGCTCGTACACATTGGTCTCGGTCCAGCGCGAAACCGCCCCGGCCATTTTTCCCACCGTCAACTGCACCACCGGATACGCCGGCTTCTCCTCGGACCGCGGAATCTCGTCGAAATATCGCCGCCAGGACGGGTCCTCCGGCATCGCCGCCCGCTCGGCCAAAACCAATCGCCGGAACTCATCGATCCCCAGTTTCTGCACCAGGAACTTCAGCCGCGCTTTGTTGCGGTTTTTTTTCTCGCCCAACCGCCCGAAGACCCGCCCCATCGCCCGCGCCGTCGGCAGCAATTCCTCCTCCGGCAGGAACTCGGCGAACAATTTCGCCTGATGCGGCACCGCCCCCAGCCCGCCGCCGACATACAGCTCGAATCCGCGAACCTCTTTCCCATCGACCTCGCGCACCGCCGCGATCCCGCCGAAGTCGTGGATGCTCACCAGGGCGCACGCCTTGTCCTTGCACCCGCTGAAGGCGAGCTTGAACTTCCGCCCGAAGTCCTGGGTGTCCGGGTGCCCCATCAGATACATCGCGCACGCCTTGGCGTAACCCGTCACGTCGAACGCCTCGGTGTGGCACACCCCCGCCAGCGGACAGGCCGTCACATTCCGCACCGCGTTCCCGCACGCCTCCTTGGTCGTCAGTCCCACCGCCGCCAGTCGCCGATAAATGGAAACCACGTCCTCGATGTGGATGAAATGAAGCTGAATGTCCTGCCGCGTCGTCACATGGCAGATGCGATCCGAATACTCCTCGGCAAGGTCCGCCACCAATTCCATCTGCGCCGGGTTCATCCCCCCATACGGAATCTTGATCCGCTGCATCCCCGGCGCATCCCACAGCGTCTCGGGACCTTTGCGGAGCTCCCGGTACCCGATTCGCCGCGTCGATTGCCCGTCGTGGCGCTGACCATTGTCATAGCGCTGCCCGTAGGTTCCCCGGCGCAGGCGAAGCTCCGCGAAGACCTTCTCCTCGGTCTTCCCGGCCTTTCGCAACGCCATCTGGGCCTCGAACTGGTCGATCTCCCGCCCTTGGTCCTCGGGGATCGCGTCGCCCAGGACATCCTTCCAATTGTTCATCCCGCCACCTCATCGCAAAAATCGCACCCACTTGGACCCATTGACCCGGCGGAGTCTAGAAACCCGGTTGGCCGACCGCAACCGGGGGGATCATATACCATCCCTATAGGAATTGTCTAGATTAACCCCTTCCTGTTTTTTGTGGCTCCGTTGCCCCAATCGGGTAAAATACGCTCATGCCGAGCCCCGTTCGGTTCCCGGTGGTCAAACGGATTCTGGAATCCAACGGCTGGGTGTTTTATCGGACCACCGGCTTCCATCATGTATTCAAGAAGCCGGGGGTCGTGAGGAACATCTCGGTCCCGGTTCACCGAGGGATGGGGAAACATGCTTATGTCGCCGAAATTAAAAAACAGCTCCAAATCCCGCCGTCCGCCGATTGACGGCCCATTTGATTCGGCCATCGTCACCAAAGCGGAAAAGACCGTGGCGGCATATCGGATGACCATGCGAAACACCGACGACGGTTGGTTTGGCCAAGGCGTCGAATTGCCCGGCGCGATGGGCGATGGCAAGACTCCCGATCGGTGCGTGGAATCCATCACCGAGGCCATGATGGCCGTCGCCTGTTCGATGCTGGAGGATGGGCAATCCTTGCCGAACCCCGAATCCAAAGGCGAGAAGATCGTCAAGATCGACCTGAAACTCCTCCGTGGCGAAAAATCGTTTTTCGAGAATGCCGCCCGTCGCCGCGACCAATCCCTTTCGGAGTTCATCCGCTCGGCCGCACTCGCCCAAGCCCATGCCACCAACGGCACGGGTCGGTGATCTCCGGGCGCAAAGATTCCAAAGAAGCAAAGATCACAAAGAAGATATTCGGATTGAGAGCATCCGATGAGCCACCCCGGACCCGCATTCAACCTTTGTAACTTTGTAACTTTGTTTCTTTGCGCTCTTTGAACCTTTCCGATATTTTCCCCCTGGACAACAAAAAAACTCACCCTTTGACCCGGAACCCCGCCCCCAGCGCCGCCTCGGCACACAACAGGATCAGCACCAGCGCGATCGGCGTCGACCACTTCGGCTGCGGCTCCGAGAACGCCGTCAGCTTCTTTTCCAGTTCCCCGTAAGATCGCACCACGATCACCGAATCCCCCTCCGGCGCCACCTGTTTGGCATCCCGGTATTCCAGTTCGCTCTCGGCCGACGGGCCACGCACGTCCGCCATCGCCACCGGGGTTTGCCCCCCGACCTCGACCCATTGATACAGCCCGGTCTCGTCGGTCCGGTCGAACCCGAACGCCCCCGACCCGTCGCGCGGGGTTTCATAACGCCCCCCGCCCGGCGTGGCGATCTCCAACTTGTCCGCCGCCGTCGCCGGACGGACTTCGATCCGCTCGCCGATCTCCCCGTTTTTCGCCAGCGACTGCCCTCCCGACGGCAGGCTCATCCGCACCAGCATGGGCAAAAACGCCGGGTGCATCGGCAGGTCCGTGAATGACCGATCCGGCAGCGTCGCCACCGTATAAACCGTCCCCGCCCCCAGCGGGCGCTCGAACACCAACCCCTTGGCGCCCGCCCGCGCCGTCGCCGCGTCCATCGGGCCGGCCGACAACAGCGTCTTGGTGTCACCGAACAGCGAATCGAACCCCACCAGTCGGCCCACCTCGATCGGTTTGGTGGGCAGCGCCACCCCGCCCAAGCCCCGGAACAGCGCCGATTCGGCCGACGCCACCTCCGCCCCCCATTTCCCCGCCGGCGCCGCGACCGACGCCGGCGTCCCCGGCAGCAGCTTGCCCAATGCCGATTTCTGCTCCGCCGGCAGAGCGGTCCAAAACGACTCCAACCCCGGCTGAAGCATCAACACCACCGTCCCCCCACGCTCGACCACCTTCGCCAGCCGCTCGGCCGTCACCGCGTTCGGCCAACGCCCCAGCGGCGCCACCACCATCGATTCCTCGCCGCTGATGTCCGTCGCCGGCTTCACCCTCACCGGCCAGCCCGCCAGCGCCCCTTCGTTGGGATCCAGCGCCAGCGCCGTGAACCGCATCGCCGACGCCGGCGCCCCCCCTTCCAGCAGCGTCACCTCGCGCCGAGGCGGGATCTCCACCAGCAGCGACCGCGAATCGTCCCACTCCATCGCATCCTCCCCTTGGAGCGATGCGGTCACCCGCACCCACCGTTCGGCCGGCAACTGAATCGGGAACCGCACCTCGATTCGTCCCTCCGATTCAATGTGCGACATCTTCGCGGGGGTCTGGGCGAGGGTCCGACCGTCCGGGGTCGAGAGTTTCAAGCTTAGCGCCCGACCGTCGCCCGGCCGCCCGGCCACCGTCACCACCGCCTGGGTTTCGATGCCCGGAATCGGCTGCGGCGGTTCGAGGGCGATCTTGGCCACCCCCGCCGAGCGGGCCTCGTCGGGGTGCAGATCGATCAGCACCACCTTCATCCCCCCCGCCGCCGACATCGGGCGGGGAAACTCGCGCGATTGCAGGTCGCTCAGCACGATCAGCCACTTGTCGGTGGCGTTCTGGGCCTTGAGCATCGCCGTCGCGGCGTCTATGCGGTCGGCCAACGGGCGGTCGGCAGGCTCGGCCGACAGTTCGCGCCAACCGGCCTGGATTTCCGGCGCCGACCGCAACTGCTCGCGCTCGGGGTTGGCTTTGGACGTGTAAACCGCAAGGCGCGCCGACGACAGCGGCCCGCGAAGCAGCTCCCCCACCGCCGAGTCCGCTTTTTTCAGCAGCGGCGTTTGCCCGTCGCGAAGCCGCATCGACGCGCTGTCATCCACCACGATCGCGGCCACCGCCCCCCCGCCGCCGCCGAACCAGCTCGACGCCAGCATCCGCGCCGGCTGGGCGACGGCCCAGATCAACAGCGCGATCAGCAGCATCCGCGTCGCCAAGAGCAGCCAACGATGCACCCGGCGGCGGGCGGCGGTGCGTTGGATGCTGGCCTTGATGAATCGGAGCGTGCTGAACGGGATCACCGGCGATTTGCGCCGAAAAAGCAGATGCAGCACCACCGGCAACCCGATCACCGGGATGGCGAGGAACGCCGCCGAGAATAGGAACTCCAGTCCGAACATGCCTTGGGCGGAAAAAAATCGAACTCCGCGACGGACGGATCGTACCCCATCGCGTCAGGCTATACGATCCTCGGCGCCCACGGTATGTTGTACCCCCCGCCAGCGCGACGTGTTGCCCCGCGGGATCGCGGCAAGCATCCCGAAGCGGACGGCGAAGAAATAAAACTTTTCGGATGTTTTATTTGACACGATAAAAGGATAGTGCTATCCTTTTATCCGGTTGGTCGCGGGGAGAATTAACCCCGGACAGATGTTTTAATCACAGGAGTGACACCCATGCCCGCCCAAGTAGACAAGGATCTGTGCAACGCCTGCAATTCGTGTGTCGATTCGTGCCCCCAGTCGGCCATCACGGTCGATGATTACGCCATCATCAACAAGGAAGAGTGCATCGACTGCGCCGCCTGCGTCGACGCCTGCTCCAGCGGCGCGATCGCCATGGTGGACTGAAGCGTTCGCATGACTCCAATGGATGACGCGGAGCCACCTCCGGCTCCGCTTTTCCATGCGCCGCCAGCGCCCTCCATCGCTTCCAACGAGCCGCGACGGGCAATGAAACGGTGGAAACCGCCACAGAATCCCGGCTCCTCGGCGGACCCGATCGCCCGCCCCCCAACGCGGGCGACGCGTCACGGCAGTGCAACTTCCTCCCCGTCGTCAAGGCGGGAATGGCCCCGCCACCCCGCGCTCGCGGCACGTCATGGCAATCCCATTGCGTGATGATGATCCAGCGCGATCCTTCACCCCTCCATCAGCGTGGCGATCACCTTGCGACGGCGCGGGCGGGTGTCGAAATCGACGAAACAGATCTGTTGGTACTCCCCCAAAAGCAGCCGACCGCCGCCCACCGGAATCGTGAGGCTCGGACCCAGCAGCGATGCCCGAAGGTGCGAATGCCCGTTGTCGTCGTTCCACGTCGCCTCATGTTCGTAGCGGACGTCGTCGGGAACCAGATGCTGCATCATCGCCCGCAGGTCATGCTTGACCAGCCCCGGCTCGAACTCGATGGTGGTCACGGCGGCGGTCGAGCCGACGGCGAACAAATGCAATAGCCCATCCCCGGTCCCGACCAGGTGCGGCCCGAGCAAGGGGCCGAGGTTGAGGATGTCCACATCGCCATTGGTTTGGAACTCGAGGGTGAATCGCCTCATGCCGCTCCCGGTTTGATCGCCACGCCATCCGCCCCCCGCCGGTCCGCATGGTTATAATGCCCGCGATGATCCCCCGCCACCGAGCCATCCCGATGCTGTTGACTTGCATGGCCTGCCTGACGCTCGCACTCCCCGCATTGGCTTGGGCCGGAACGGCCGATCAATTGCGGGATGAGGCGAGGGCGCTGGTCGGACGGACGGTCGAGCGGCCCTATGGGAGCGCTTGGTCGGCCACGGGGGGAAATGACGCGGCGACGGTGGATTTCTTGCCCGAAACCACCCCGGCCGCGGCGCTGGCGCTGCACTTGGCGGCGCGGGAATTGACGGATGCCGACCTCGCCGTGGCGCGGGACCGCGCCCTTCGCGGGATGATGTCGTCCATTGAGCCGACCGGACGGCTGCCGCTGATGGCCGAGTTCGGTCGCCGGGTGGGTCGCAAACCGATCTCCGAGGCGGCGCCCGATCGCCGGGCGACGATCGCGGCGTCGGCGGTCCTGCTGACGATCCTGGCCGACGGCCCGACCGACCGCGATGAGCGGGTCGCGGGGTCGGCCAGCCGGATGATCGGTTGGCTGGTGCAACAACAGACCGCCTCCGGCGCGTGGGCGAGCGCTTGGCCCACCGATGCGCTGCCGGAGCGAGCGACGCGACTCATTCGGTTGGACGATCCGCAATTCCGCGATGCGACGATGGTGCTGTTGGTCGCGTCGAAGATCCTCCGGCCACAACCCTTTGCCACGGCGGGAGATAAGGCGATCGACCGGCTGCTACTTTTGCGGACCGGCGCCGACGCCAAGGTGGCCGAGGGTTTGTGGTATGGCGTGTACGGCATGAATGGCGAGCCACCGACCGACGCCGGCGGTACCGGGCCGGCGGACCACCCGGTGGCGGTCGATTCGCTGGCCTGTAAATACGCCTTGGAAACGCTGGTGGGCGCCTACGCCCTGACGGGGGACATGACTCTGAAGGATCCAATCGCCTTGGCGAGCAAACGGCTGGCGGGTCTGGGCGATGGCGAAGAGTGGGAGCGGTTTCACCTGCCCAAGACCGGTCAGCCGGTGGCGACGACGGAGCCGATGCGGGACGATCTGTTCACGGTGGTCGATGTCCGGCGCAACCCCTTCATGAAACAGGGTTTCGGCCTTCCGGCGGCGCTCTCGGCGGCGCGGTCGGCGTCGGCGCTAGCGCCGGAGGATTTCGCCAAGTTGCTGGGCGCGGCGGGGTCGTTGTCGGATCGGGTGGCACTGGGGGCGTGCGGGCTGATCGACGAGCCGATGGCGACCGACCTGCCGGTGACACCGGCGGAGGCGCGGGCGTATCTGGCGGCCCGCTCCGCGCCGTCGGGAGCGTCGGAGGGGTTGGACGTGCCCGAGCGATCGCGACGAATTGTCGCACTGGTTCAGCGCCTACGTATTGAGAAATTGGCCGGGGAAACGCCGTGAGGCGGTTGGACGGACTGGCGCGATCGAACGCGATCCGTGGGCCGTCATGGGCATCCTGACGACGCCTTGAGGCAATTGAAAGGACTGGCGCGATCGAACGGAATCGGGCGATGCGACGGGTTGGGCGGATCAATCGCTAAGCATCGACGGGACAATCGGTTACAAGCGCACTGCGGGGATGTCGGATTCGCAAAGCCAATTTGACCGGGCCGCTTTGCGCGGCTATATTTGAGCGTTTCGTCAACAAAACCCCTCTGGATCGGCACGCGACCGATCGCGGTGGGAGTGTGGACGAACGGTGGCCCGAACGGGGCCGGCGCGGGGAATCGACGTTCCCAAGGACGGATGATGTCATTGGAACAAGGCGATTCCAAGTCGCGGGTGTTGCAGGCGACGGACATCGTGGCCTTGATCGGCCAGACCGTTTCGCTGCGGCGCCGGGGCAAGGATTTCGTCGGGCTGTGCCCGTTCCACACGGAGAAAACGCCGTCGTTCCATGTGAGTCCGGCGAGGCAGTTTTTCCACTGTTACGGATGCAAAGCCGGCGGGAACGCAATCGATTTCGTCATCAAGCGCGACCGGGTCGAGTTCATCGAGGCGATGAAAACATTGGCCGACGCCGCGGGGATCGACCTGCCGCGGTTCGGCGGGTCGAAGGAAAAAGTCAGCGAGCGGAAGTTGTTGCTGGACGCCCACTCGGCGGCCGGCGCGTTCTTTGAAAAGTTGCTGTCGCATCCGCAGGCCGGTTCGCCGGCGCGGGAGTATCTGGAGAAACGCGGCTTCACGGCCGAGTCGATCCGACGGTTCCAGTTGGGCGTGGCGCCCAACGCCTGGGACGGGCTGCTCACCGGCGAGGTGTCGAAAAAGTTCCGCCCGGACATCCTGGCGCTGGCGGGATTGGTGAAAAAGCGCGAGAACGGCGTCGGGCATTACGACACGTTCCGCAATCGGCTGATGTTTCCGATTCGGGATGAGCAGGGACGGATCATCGCGTTCGGGGGACGGGTGATGCCGGGGTCGGACGATCCGGCGAAGTATTTGAACAGCCCGGAGACGAGCCTGTTCTCGAAGGGCCGGTGCGTGTATGGGCTGGACTTGGCCAAGGCCAAGGCCGCCGAGACGCGGACGGTGGTGGTGGTCGAGGGGTACACCGACGTGGTGATGGCGCACCAGTTCGGGGTGGACAACGTGGTGTCGGTGCTGGGGACGGCGTTGACGGACCAGCATGTTTCGCTGCTGCGTCGGTTCGCGGATCGGATCGTGCTGCTGTTCGACGCCGATTCGGCGGGCGAATTGGCGGTGGACCGGGCGGTGGAGCTGTTTTTGACCCAGCCGGTGGAGATCGCCATCGCCACGCTGCCGGAGGGGGTGGACCCCGACGAGATGCTATTGGAGAAGGGGGCCGACGGATTCGCGGCGATGATCGCCGGGGCGATCGACGCCCTGAGTTTCAAGTGGGGACGGTTGTGGCGGCGATATGAAGGCCTCGGGGACGATTTGACGGCGCGGCAGCGGGTGGTCGAGGAATATCTGACGGGGCTGGCGGCGGCGAAGGGATCGGGATCGGTCGATTCGTTGCGATGGGGCGCGGCGCTGGCGCGGGTGAGCCGATTGACGGACATTCCCGTCGAGGCGTTGAACCGGCGGTTTCGCGGCGGCGTATCGAACGCGCGGGGGAGGCGGGTTTCGCCGGGAGAGGGCGCCGGAACGGTCGATTCGGCGCGTCCGAACCGGGCGGGGGACGTGGCGACGGCGACGGATCGGGCCGAGCGCTGGATTCTGGGGATGCTCCTGGTGGAACCGGGGCGATGGCACGACATCCAGGCGGTGTTGGGGCCGGAGGACTTCACGGACGAGACGCGACGCGGTTTGGCCGAGGTGTACTGGGATCACCAGCGCCACGAGGGCGAACCGGCGTTCAACGAGTTCCTCTCGGTGCTGGCCAAGCCCGAGTGGGTGGAGCTGGCGGTGGAGTTGGTGGAGGAGATCGACGCGGTGGCCGACCGCGGCAAGGCGATGGAGGACGCGGTGGAGCACTTGGGGGCCGAGCGGGGACGCCGGGACGACCGGAAATTGATGGGGATGCTCCGCAAGGGTGAGCGGACCGAGGGGGTGGACGAGGTGGAGGTGCTGCGACGGCTTCAGGAGCGGGCGAGACGGCCCGACCTTCGGCGAAGCTAGGCGCGGCGAACGATATTGCGTCGTCGGCGGATCGGTCGCGGGAGGGACGGTCGGCCGGGGGCGCGGATGGAACAATTTGGACGTGTCCGCGGGACGCCCCGTTTCAGGGGCCGGGAACTCACCCGGCGCCTTGGCCTGGCCGAACCGGGCGCGAGGTTTTTCGAGTGCCACTTGGCAGGACTATTTTTTATGGAAACGCCCTTGATCGGGTCCGGTTCGCAGGAGGAGGTCGATAATCGCGTGAACGCGATTCTCGATCTGGGAAAATCGCGCGGTTTTTTGACCTATGAGGAATTGAATGATCGGCTTCCGGACGAGGTGGTGTCGCCGGACAAGCTGGATTCGCTTTTGATGATGATCGACGAGATGGGCATCCGGCTCATCGACGAGGGGGACATCGGGGATTACCAGAAGGGCGCCAAGGGCAAGGCCCCGGCGGCGAAGGTGCAGGCGACCGAGCCGGCGATCGCGGTGCTGGACGGGGTGCTCGACGGAGGCGAGGAAATCGACATGAACCTCGAGGCCGAGCTGGCCGAGGCCTCGACCAAGCGGATCGACGATCCGGTTCGGATGTACCTGACGCAAATGGGGGAGATTCCACTCTTGACGCGGGAGCAGGAGATCGGTCTGGCCAAGCGGATCGAGATTTTCCGCACGATTTTCCGAAGCAAGGTTCTGGAGAGCGATTACTGCCTGCAATCGGCGGTGGAGATTTTGCAGCAGGTGGACGATGGGGACCTGCCGTTCGACCGGACGATGAAGATCAGCACCGCGCCCGACCAGGCGGACAAGGGGATGATCGGGCAGCGGATTCCGCTGAACCTGGAGTCGGTGCGTCGGATGCTGGCGAGGAACCATGACGATTGGGCGGCGTTGCGGCAGACCAAGGCCAAGGCGACGATCGACGAGCTGCGGATGGCGATCCGTCGTCGTCGTCGGCGGTGCGTGAAGTTGCTGGAGGAGCTGAGCCTGCGGACGAGCAAGGTGACGCCGCTGATGAAGAAGCTGTCGAGCATCAGCACCAAGATGTGCGAGCTTGAGGAGCGGATCGCGGAGTTGGCGCCCAAGAAGGATCCGGGGGAGGACTTGGAGGTGTTCCAGCAGGAGTTGTCGGGGCTGGAGGACCTGGTGCTGGAGGACGCCGACAACCTGCACAAGCGGGTGGTGTCGGTCCGCAAGATCTTCAACAAATACGAGGACGCCAAGCGGAAACTGTCGGGCGGCAACCTGCGGCTGGTGGTGTCGATCGCCAAGAAATACCGCAACCGGGGATTGAGCTTCCTGGACATCATCCAGGAGGGCAACACGGGATTGATGCGGGCGGTGGACAAGTACGAATACCGCCGGGGGTACAAGTTCAGCACCTACGCGACGTGGTGGATCCGCCAGGCGATCACGCGGGCGATCGCCGACCACGCGCGGACGATCCGCATCCCGGTGCACATGATCGAGACGATGAGCAAGCTGCGGAACATCAGCAAGGGGCTGATGCAGGAGCTGGGGCGGGAGCCGACGATCGAGGAGATCGCCAAGCGGGCGAAGATGTCCGTGAGCGAGACGCGGCGGGTGCTGAAGATCAGCCGGCATCCGATCTCGCTGGACCGTCCGGTGGGCGAGAGCGAGGATTCTTATTTCGGCGATTTCATCGAGGATGAGAAGGCCGACAACCCCGTCGAGAGCGCGACCCAGGAGATGCTGAAGGACAAGATCGAGCAGGTGCTCAAGACGCTGACCTATCGCGAGCGCGAGATCATCAAGCTGCGCTACGGGATCGGTGATGGCTACACCTACACCCTCGAGGAGGTCGGTCGGATCTTCAAGGTGACGCGCGAGCGCGTGCGGCAGGTCGAGGCCAAGGCGATCCGCAAGCTCCAGCATCCGGTGCGGGCGCGGAAGCTCGAGGGATTCCTGGCGGGCACAACGGCGAATTAGAAGGCGACGGAGGTTTGCCGCGATCAAAATGGAAGTGGAGGAGCGTTTGCGCTCGGGGCCTTGCGATCCGTTCGGCATCAAGTGGGCCGACGGGACGCATTTCGATGTCGCATATCCGCATTCGGCGGGGGTGATGGACGATCGGATGTTCCTCGCCCTGCCGAAAGGCGGTTGGACGGTCATCGTGCTTCGGCACGTCACGAGCCGGAAGCCGCCCCGGACACCGCGGGGCGATCGCGGTTTCGTGTTGAAGCGGTCAAGGCAAATAAAGGTACCTGTCCCCTTTAGATAAAGGGGACAGGTACTTTTATTTGGGGGAGGGGGTTTTGGGCTTGGCCAGGGAGGGGCAGAGGAGGAGGGTCAGCGGGCTTTTCAGCGGGGCGTCGCGGCGGGCGGAGACCTGGTCGGCGGCGCGTTTGAGGCGCTTGACCTCGGCGGACTTGATGCCGAGGGCGCGGGCGGTCTCGCGCAGGAGTTTGCCTTGGTGGTTGAGCGGTTTCTCGACGCTCTTGGCGGCGCGGCGATGGGCGACGGCGACCATCAGCAGCAGGATGGCGGCCAGAAGGCAGAAGATGGCCATGGCGTGGGATGAATCGCCGCCCTCGCTGACGTTTTGCGAAATGCTGCGGAGGATGTCCTCCTGGGACGGACCGGCGAGTGCGGCCGCGGGGAACGCCAAGATGGCGGTGAGGAGCGAAGGCGGGAGAAAGCGGAGGTGGGACGCGCCCGCCGCGGAAGAACGAGAATCCACCCCTTGACGGCGCGTCGCGGGGACAGGCGCCCCGGCGCGGGGCCGGTCCAAGACGGAACGAGAATCCACCGATTGACGGCGCGTTGCGGGGAGAGGCGCCCCGGCGCGGGGCCGGTCCAGGACGGAACGAGAATCCCCCGATTGACGGCGTGTTGCGGGGAGGTTCATACGGCCACCTTCCGTTCGATCTTGAGCAAGGCGGCGATCCTTCGCAATGCCGCCAGGGCGTAGCGGCGAACGCGGAGGTTGGGGTCCTCGCGGGCGAGGCGTCCGACCTCGCGGAGCATGTGCCACAGCCCGACTTGGTTCATCGCCCACATCGCCGAGATGCGATGCTCGGGGCGGGGATCCTGGAGCATGTGCTCGAGCTGTCCGGTGGCGGTCTTGACCTTCATCGAATGCAGGGCCTTGATGGCGTTGGCGCGCTCGCGGTTGTGGCCGGTGCGGGCCTTTTCGGCCAAAAGCGGGACATATTCCACCCGCTGTTTGGCCTCGATGATCTCGATGACATTGGCTCGGACGCGGGGGTCGGAGTCGTTGATGAGCCGGTCGATCAGCTCCTCGGGGCGGACATCGCGCAGGTCGCCAAGGATCTGGATGGCCTTGGCGCGGAGCTTGGGGTCGCCGTCGCGCGACAGTTGCTCGAACATTGGCTTGAGCGACGGAACCACGTCGAGTTCGTGGGCGATTTTCATCGCCTTGAGGCGCTGTTCGAGCGGGCCGGTGGACAGCCGCCGTCCGAGGCGCGAGATGGCGTCGGGGAGGATTTTGAGCATCGCCCGGCCGGCGCTTTTGCGGGTGGCGCGGTCGAGGCGGTCGAACCGTTCCCAGAACTGATCGAAACCGCTTTGGCCGATGGCGCGGCTGATGACGCGGCGAACCGAGTCGGGGGCGCTGGTCATGAGGCGCAGGAGCATGTTCTCCATGTCCGGCGGGCGCCGTCGGACGATTTCGCGGGCGGCCATGCGGACGAGGCGTTCGTCGGAATCGCCGAGCAGTTTGCGGAGAAGGGCCACCGAAGCCCCGCGCGGGCGGGCGGCGGCGGCGCGGAGCAGGGAGAGTCGGGCGGCGAAGTCCCCGACGGCATGATCGACGATTTGTTCGAGGCGCTCATCCTGGAGGGCGTCATGGATGCCCGAGGCGACGATCCAGGATCCCGCGCGGGCGGCGTCGGCGGGGTCGCGGCGCGCGATGTCGTGGGCGAGGGTCGGTTCGGCGAGCCACGGGCCGCGATTGACCTGTCTCATGCAAAGCTGGAGCTGATGGTCCTTGAGCCAATGGGTCTTGCGGAGCAGGGCATCGAGGACGGGCGCTTGGTCGATGTGGGAGAAGACGATGCCGAAATGCGACCTCAGCCCGCCGTGGGTGGCGCCGAGAAGGAACGCCTCGGCGTGCTCGCTGTCGGGCGGCTGTTGGAGGCGGCGGACCATGGCGCTTTGTCCGCCATGCTTGGCCGATTGCAGGATCGCCAGCGTGCGGCTTTGCGGTCCGTCGCACAGGAGCGGCGCCGCGCGGAGCAGTTCCGGGCCGAACTTGCCGCGGTGGATGTCCAGCACGCGGGCGACGGTCTGTTCGATCTCGCCGCGATGTTCCATCAGATGCTGGTGTGCGACGACGCCGGGCGCCGGCCCGCGCTGGTTCCAGGTCAGCTCCGAGGCGCCGCGCTGCAGGGCGCGGGTTTCGGTCGAGACCCAGCGGGACAGTCCGACCAGGGCGTCGATGGCGGCCTTGGCGATGTCGCCGTCGGCGTCGTGGGCCGATTCGCCGAGGACATGTGAAAGTTTGCCTTGGCGCCCCAGGGCGATGAGCTTGAAAGCGGCCAAGCGACGGGGAATCTCGTCGCAGCGTCCCGATTCGCGCAGGGCGTGGTGGAATGATTTGATATTGGCCAGGACGGCGAGTTTGAGCGGTTCGTCGAGGCGGTCGAAGCGGGAGATCACCCCGCCCAATCCCGGCGCGGACTGCCGGGCAATGAGGGCTTCGAGGATCGTGGCGCGCTCGGCGGCGTCGCCGAGATCGAGGGCCTCGAGCAGCACCTCGTCGGCGGCCTGGTTCTTCGAGGCCACAAGGGATTGGATCAGTTCATGGAGCATCGCCATCGGATTTATCGGACGTGGCGGGTCCGGGGCTTGAGGGGAAGCGACCGGCGCCGGCGGCGATGATCGCCCGGTGGCATGGAGCTCCGGCGAAGGGGAGCGTTGGCGAGAGAGTGTCGGGGATGGGT
>JBBSAF010000017.1:0-17540 GCA_038252525.1 Tepidisphaerales bacterium | reverse complement strand
TGGCGGAGCAATAAAAGGAAAACGGCGTTGGCGACCCGCAACTATCAACGATCAACTCCCCACTATCAACTCCCCACTATCAACTACCCACCATCAACGATCAACTCCCCACCATCCACTATTGCCGTCGTCCGAGCACCCAGTCCACCAGTCGCGGCGCGATCACCGCGAAACCCAATGCGTAGCGGGTGAGCGGGAAAGGCCACACCTCCGGGCGGGGACGGCGGATGCCGCGGACGATCGCCTTGGCCACGGTGTCGGGGGATTGATGGACCTCGATGGCCGACTGATCGGGGATCTTCCGTCCGCTGACGGTCTCGGCGGATCGGAAAAAGTCGCTGTCGGTGCCGATGGGGTGGACGCTGGTGACGGCGATCCGCTCGGATTTCAGCTCGACCCGCATGGCCTCGGCGATCGACAGTTGCGCCGCCTTGGTGGCCGAATAGGCGCCGAAATGCGGCAGCCCCCGCCGGGCGGCGGCCGATGACACGATCACCACCTGCCCGCGCCACCCGTCGCGCGGCGCTTGGCGGAGCATGACGGGCAACGCCGCGTGGATGCAATCGGTGGTTCCGAAGACATTGGTGGCGAAGATCGCCCGCATCGCTCCGCCGTCGGTGTCGCCGATGGCCTTGGCCAATCCGTACCCGGCGTTGCAGATGAGCGTGTCAATCCGCCCGAAACGCTCCGCGGCGGCGGCGATCAACTTCCCGCAGTCGTCGGGATTCGACACATCGGTCGGCACGACCAGGTGCCCGCCGCCGAGTTCGGCGTTGAGCGCATCCAACCGATCCGCCCGGCGCGCCGCCAAAGCCAGCCGCGCCCCCCCCGCCGCCAATCGCCGCGCCACCGCCGCGCCGATGCCGGCGCTGGCGCCGGTGACGACCGCCACCATCCCGTCGAGTTCGCGTGCCATGGCCGACAGTGTACCGCGGCGAACGGTGTCGCGGCGAACGGGTCGCGGCGAACGGGTTGACAAGCGCCCCCCGTCCCACGACAACACCGATCATGTTCACCGGAATCGTCGAACGCACGTTGAGGGTCGTCGCCGTCGCCGACGGCCCCATGTTCCGCCGCCTCACGCTCGCCTGCGAATGGGACGACGTGAAACTCGGCCAATCCGTCGCCGTCAACGGCTGCTGTCTGACCATCGCCGACATCGGCGAGCGGCGGGTCGGCTTCGATGTCATCAAGGAAACCCTCGACAAGACCAACCTCGGCGCCATCGCCGCCGGCGACAGTGTGAACATCGAGCGCTCCCTGCGCGCCGGCGACCGCATCGACGGGCATTTCGTGCAAGGCCACATCGACGGCACCGGCCCGCTCATCGAGCAGGTCGCCAACGAAAACGAATGGCGCCTGCGCATCAAGGCCCCCGATCACCTCGTCAAATACCTGGCGCCCAAAGGCTCCATCGGGCTGGACGGCGTGTCGCTGACGATCGCGGCGGTGGACAAATACGCCTTCGAGGTGGCACTCATCCCCACGACACTGCAACTGACCACGCTCGGATCTCGCCCCATCGGCTGGCGATTCAATTTGGAAGCGGACATCCTCTCCAAAACCATCGTTCATTACCTGGAGCAGCGCGGGGTGGGATCGGCGGAGTGATCGCGTTCGCCGCACGGAGGCGGGCGTCGGCGCGCGACGCGACGGCGGGACGTCTCCGCCCCGAAGACCCGCGTCCACTCCCCCTGTCGCGCGGGCGCATCGCCCGCGTCCAACAGCGCGATCGGCGCCACCGGGGTGTGGAGGTTGTGAAACGCCCCACTGAGCGCCGTCATCAATCGCTCTTGATATGAAGTACGACGCGAGGGCGGGGCGCCCCCGCGACAAACAGACACTCCCCTCGCGGCAATGCGGGGACGAGGCCTCCCCCCGCGTCTTCACATCACCCGCCCGATCAACTCCGTCAAAACTTTTTTCGCGTCCAGATGCGTTTCCGCCAATCGCCGCGCCGCCGCCGAGTGTCGCGGATAATCACGGTCGATCTCCCCCAGCGCCGCGGCCGCCTCGTCGGCGGACGCGAAACCGAACAGTCCCTCCCCCGTCGGCATCCACGCCTCGAAACCGCTCCGCTGGGTCACCACCGGGCGCCCGCTCGCCAAATACGCGCTGGACCGATCCGAAAACCACCCGCTGGGCAATCCCGCATAAATCTGCTTGGCCACCGTCAACTCCCCCGCCGAGCGGCGGATGAAGTCCCCGAACGCCGTGGGGGTGATCGTCGCCGGCTCCGCGGCGCTGATCGTCCAGCCGCGCTCCCGGAACCGCCCCGCCACCTCCTCGGGCATCGCCTGCATCGCCAAATCCAGCTCCCAACCGACCTTGGATGGCAAATCCAGCAGTTTCAACCACTCCGGTCCCTTGCTCGACCGATATGTCTTTCCGCCGAACGCCACATCGCGCCCGCTGTGTTCCCATTTGCCGATGCTGGTGAACCGCCGCGTCGGCGCCGCCGTCACCGGCCAGTGGTCCAGCGCGATCGGCTGGCGCGTCGGAATCCACTCGATCCCATGCGTCGGCAGCGGCGACGCCGGCGTGCCGATCAGCGTCCCGAACGTCGCCACCGCGTCGAACTTCCGGTAATAGTCCGCGAAAACCGCGTTGTCGATCATCCGCAGTTGCGTGAAAACCGGATCGGTGTCGATCACCGCCAGCCGCCGCGGACGCGGGCGGTCCTCGCGGATCGGCGTCACCCCGCTGACGCACAGCATGAGGTCCGCACGGCGGAACAGGTCGTCCAAGTCCCCCCGCGACATGCCGTAATGCGTGTCCCAGAACTGCGAATAATACGCATAACGCAACGGCAACCCGTGGGCCGCGAACGTGGACTTCAGGTACTCGATCCCGTACGCCGGATCGGGATGGGCATACCCGGCGACGGGGTTATAGGGCATGTAATATTCGCCGGAATCCTCGTAAAACCACACCTCATGCCCCAGGCTCGCCAGCCCCAGCAAATAGTTGAGATGATGCCACGTCATCCCCCCCAGCGGGTATCCCACGATATACCCCCCCACGATGATCGTCAGCGGCCGGCCCATGGCGAATCGCCCCTTCCTCAAACCGATTTCGACGGCGGGATCGGTCCCGGCGTCGCGGCATCGACGCGCCGGGGCGCGAAGATCGCCTCGAGCATCGGCGGCAACACCCGATCCGGCGCCAGATATTCCCGCGCGACCTCATACGCCGCCGCCGCGTGATCGGCCCAATGGTCCACCACCTCGCGCACCCCCGCCACCGCCTGCTCCATCGTGTCGAACGCAATGACCCCCTTGCCCGACGGGACGAACTTCGACCACCCCGTGTCCTGCACCACCGCCGGACGCCCCGCCGCCAGATAACACGCCGTGCGGCAACTGAACCACCCGCTGTGCGTATCGACGTACACATTCTTGGCGATCGACCATTCGGCCCGCGAGTCGGCGATGAACCGCATGTAATTCTCCGCCGTCCGCGTCAGTTCCCGCGCCTCGATCAGGTTCCACCCGTCGGTCTTGATCTGCTCCACCGGCTGCTGCGGCCCCCCCACCGCAAGAGTCATCGGCACGCCCGGCAGATGTTTCGGCAAATCATGGAACCGCTCGTATTCCGGCGCCTTGGCCCCGTATTCCCGACCCTCCAGCATCAATCGCCCGCGGAAATAATTCCAGCTCATCACGGTGGTGATCGCCGCGTCGGTCGGCGGCGGGGAGTTGCGTATCGACTCCCAAGACCCCAACGCCGCGATCGGTCGCGTCACCCGCCAATCCAAATCCAATCGCGGAATCACACAATCGGAGCCGTACATGTTCTCGGCATAGCTGATGTGCCGGTCGTGCTCGCGCACCTGCTTGATCCAACGGTCCACGAACTCCGACCACTCCGGCCGCGTCGCCATGACGATCTGGTTGTACCCCGGATCGGTGTCCATGAAGACCTTCAGGCACCTGGGGTTCAGATTGTCCGGGAAAAAACACGCCCCGCTGACATTCAGGAACACATCCGCCGTCGCCGCCACGGCATCGAACGCCGCCCGTTCCATCCCGAAGCTCTTGTCGTGCAACAATAGATAATGCCACTTGTCCGACAGGTGCGGGGCGTATCGGTCGAAGAAGTCGCGGATGAACGCCACCGTATAATCCGGCTTGTCGGTCGGATACCCCAGCATCGGGTCATACGGCCAAACCCATGTGTCCTCGTGGTAATAGACCTCGTGGCCCAGTTCGGCCAACCCCAGGCAATAATGGAAATAATCCCACGCCACGCCCCCGAGCGGGAACTGCCCCACCATGCCGCCGACGATGATCCGCAACTTTTCGCCGGGCGCCTTCATGACAATCCCTCCATCCCCTCGTGCGGTTCCATGTTCATCGTCCCGTCCGCCGCCGCCGCGCCGCCGCCATCGGCGGGCGGATCATCGGGCAGTTTCATCTGATGCTTGGCCATCCTGTAATAATCCCCCCGCGCCGCCACCAGCTCATCGTGCGTGCCGCGTTCGATGATCCGCCCATCGCGCATCACGAAGATCCGGTCGCTGTCGGCCACGGTGCTGAGCCGGTGGCTCACCAAAATGACCGTCCGCAACCCCCGCAATCGTTTGAGCGTGTCGATGATCATCGCCTCGTGCTGCGGGTCCAGGGCGCTGGTCGGCTCGTCCATCACGATGATCGGCGACTCGGTGAGCAGCGCCCGCGCGATGCTGATCCGCTGCTTCTGCCCGCCCGACAGGTTCTGCCCCGCCTCGCTCACGAGCTCGTCGTACCCCTTGTCCATCTTCATGATGAACCCATTGGCCCCGGCGATCTCGGCGGCCCGGCGGATCTGCGCGTCGGTGGCGTCCGGCCTCCCATAGGCGATGTTCTCCCGCACCGTCGTCGGCAACAGCACCGATTCCTGCAACACCAGCGCGATATGCCGGCGGACATCGCGCACCTTCACCCGCCGCAAATCGTGCCCATCCAGCCGCAGCGCACCCGACACCGGATCGTAAAATCGCGGCAACAAATTGAGCAGCGTCGTCTTACCCACCCCCGATTCCCCCACGAACGCCACCATCGACCCCGGCTCGATGTCGCATGACACCTCGCACAACACCGGCTGGCCTTCCTTGTACGCGAAGCTCACATCGTCCAACGTCAGCTTCCTGGGCTTGCGCGGCAGGTCCATCGCGTCGGGCGCATCCTGGATGATCGCATCCCGATCCAGCACCTCGAACACCCGCCGCGTCCCCGCCAGTCCCCCCGCCACGCTCGCACCTGCGGTGGATAATTTATTCAGCGGCCCATAAAGCTGCCCCAGGAAATAGGTCAGGAATATCGTCAAATCCCCCAGCGAAATCACCCCCCGATGCACCTGGTACCCGCCATAGCCGAACAGCAGCGCCGTCCCCAGTCCGAAGATGCTCCCCACGAACAGCCAATACAGCACCTCCTGCCCGTGCAATCGCAGATACGCCCGCACCGAGTTGTGGGCCGCATCGTGGAACCGCCGGTACTCGTCGGCCTCGCGCCCGAACGCCTGCACAAGGCCGATCGTCGCCACGCTTCGCTGGATCGAGGTCGTCAGTTCCGACTCGACCTCCTTGGCCTCGACCGACTTTTTCTCCAGTACCTTTCCATAAATCCGCGTCGTCCACAGCAAGAGCGGCGTCACCGACAGCGCGATCAGCGTCAGTTGCCAACTCTTGCTCAGCATGATCCAGCTCATGAACAGCAGCGTCACCGAGCTGACCAGGATCGTCTGCACCGCCACATTGAGGATGATCTGCACCCCATAGGTGTCGTAGCTCAGTCGATAGATCGCATCCCCCTGCGGCTGGCTCTTGTGGTACGCCAGGCTCAGTTCCTGCAACTTGCGGAACAGATCGCACCGCACCCGCATCACCCCCGCGTAGCCGATGCGGATGTTCAGCAGCGTCATCGCCATGCTGAGCAGCTCCTGCAATATCCGCAGCGCCAGCGTCACCACCGCCAGCGCGATCACCCGGCCCATCACGCTTCCCGGCGCCCAATGGAAGAAGACTTTGTAAATCCAGTCCTTTTGTCGCCAATCGACCGTCCCGAAGATGCTGTCCACCAGAATCGCCAGCGGATACGCCTGCAACAGCCCCGCCCCGGTCATCACCGCGATCAACGCCACCGACGCGCTGATCTTGCCCAGGTCCGGCCGGAAATATCGCAGCGCCCGCAAATAAAATCGCATGTTCACCACAATCCCGATCCGCCCCCTTCATCCCGTTCCCGCGCGCCCGCCAACGCCAAGGCCGCCTGCATCAATCACGCCGTCGCCCTCATCCCGGCTTCTTCGTCGGCACCGGGTAAAACCCCGCCTCCGTCGCCGCCCGGTCGATCATCCCCAGCATCGGGTCGATCACCCGGAACTTGTTCACCAGGTACAGTGTCCACCACGCCAACGGAATCAGCGGCGCCGTCCGGCTGAACGGCCAGGGACTGTGCATCAGCAGCAGCCCGGCCAATATGACCCCCCCCAGCAGCAGCACCTGGCAGAACTTGCTCATCACCAGCTCGATCCGCACCTTGCTCAACATCCCGTTGCCATGGTGTACCTCCGTGGCCGTCGTCAGCCGCACTTTCACATAGCGGCTGGCGTAAATCTCCATGTCCCACGTCTCCCAGCCGCTGTCGAGCCGCATCCGCCAGCCGATCCGCCCCACCGCCGACTTGATCGCCTCGAGCAGCGCCAGCCGTTCGTGGACCTTGCTCCAATAGTTCAGCGTCCGCTTCTCCAGCGGGTCCATCGGCAACTCCGCCGACGGCTCCAACCCCACCGGGCGCCCCCCGATCACCTTGTTTTTCAATCGCACCGCATACCGCGCCCATCCCCGCGCGATCGGCTGACGCCAATGCAGATAGGCGATCAGCGCCCGCGATAGCGGGTGGTGATGCCGCGGCATCGGAGACTGGTACGCCGCCACCATCGCCAGCGCCGCCGGCGTCAGCAGCATCGCCAGCGCCACCCACAGCAGCGGCCAGAACGCCAGCGCCAGCACCGCCGTGAACGCCGCCAACAGGTGCCACTCGATGCTCATCATCATCGCCGCCGCCATCGACGCCGGCTTGCGGTAGATCGTCTGGAACAATCCCGTCCCCAGCAGCCCGTGATACACCACGTCCCCCCCCAGCCGCACGCCGATCGTTTCGCCGCCATAAATCCGACCCCGCCAGTGCGAAGCCCCCAGCGTGTTGAAATGGTCCGGGTGCTTGTATTTCAATAGCGCCTCGGCCTCCCCATACCCCCGCTGCTGTTTCAGATACGCCTGGATCGTGTTCCGACGGTAATGCCACACCTGCGCCGCCGGCGAAAACCCGATCGAATACCCCAGGTTCTGGATCCGCCAAATCACATCCACATCGTCCCCGGCCTTGCGAAACTGCGAATCGAACCCGTTCACCTGCGTCAACACCCACTTGTAAAACGCCATGTTGCAACCCGGCACGTGCTCGGCCGTCCGGTCATCGATCATCACATGGGTCGGCCCGCCGGGACTCAATCCCACGCAGTCCGCCATCCAACTCCCCTCATCGGGGATCAGGTTCGGCCCGCCCATCCCCACATGGTTCCCCCGCGCCAGCGCCAACCCCAAATAATACAGCCAATCCTCGTCGGCCTCGCAGTCGCTGTCGGTGTAGACCACCACTTCGCCGGTCGCCGCCTCGGCCCCGACGTTGCGCGCCACCGACAGCCCCTTGTTCACCTGCCTGATGTTCCGCGCCTCGGGGAACTTCTTGAGGATCTCCTGGGTCGAATCGGTGCTGCCATCATCCACGAACACCACCTCGAACCTCGGATACCGGATCCGCCGCATCGACCGCAGGCACGATTCAATCGTCCCGGCCCCGTTGTACGAGCAAATCACCACGCTCATCGACGGCAGCGGCAATTCCGTCACCTGCGGCGCCCTCTGGAACAGCGGCTTGATCGCCTCGAACGCCGGCTTGCGACTCCGATCCGCCCGCGTGATCCCGAACGCCCAGTCCTCGATCCGGTACCCGTGCGTATGCCAATCATCCGTGAAACTGAAAATAAACGTGCCGACCAACCCCTCGTCGAACACCGCCCGCACGTGGTTGGCCAAAATCTCCGCCTGCCGGGCCTCGGGGTACTCCCGGAAGGTGTCGATGCCGTATTCCCCCAGCATCAGCGGCTTTTCACCCGCGATGTTCTGCAATCGCGCCAGGTATTTGCGGAACACCGCCTCCTCGTGCAGGTAGACGTTGAAACACACGAAATCGACCCGTCGCGGCTGGACATATTCGGTCGTCGGGAAGTTGGCGAACGTCACCAGGCATTCCGGCGCCTCGGCCTTGGCGATCGCCACCAATTCATCGACGAACGCCTCGATCCGCTCTCGCCCGCTGTAACGCACCAAGTCCGCCGGAATCTCGTTGACCACGCTTATCGCGAAAATCGCCGGATGGTTCCCGCACGCCTTCGCCGCCGACCGCACCGCCTCACGCGCCTGCTCGGCCACCGCCGGATCGTCGATGAACTTCAGGTTTTTAGGCCAGGCCACATCCAAGAACACCTTCACCCCCGACGCCTCGGCCAAATCCAAAAACCATCGCGGCGGCACGTGATAGATCCGCACGCAGTTGGCGCCCAACTCCCCCATCAACTTCAAGTCCCCCGCCACCCGCTCCTTGGGCGGCAGCGGATGCCCCTCGGCGTCCGGCGCGAACGGTCCGTACGTCACCCCCTTGACGAAGAACTTGCCGGCCCCGAGACGAAAAAACTTCCCGTCGCGTCGGACGCGATTGGTCACCGCCTCGACGACCCGCGACCGGACCCCGGGGTTCGACGCCGCCACCATGTCATGCACCGCCACCGTCATCGCAATCCCATCCCTGTTTGGTCAACCGCCGTCCCCCCGACACCCCACCGCCGTTCCCCGACACCCCCGCGCCCGAGACCCGGCGCCCGACCTTCCGCGCCCCAAGGCCCATGCCCCAAGCCCGCCCACCGAAATCCGACGACCGACGCGATCATTCTACCGCCCCGCCCCCGCAACCCCCAATCCGGTCGGGCCGGCCAATAGTTCCCGATATTTCGCCAGCACCGACTCCAATGCATATCGCTCCCGCACCGTGCGCAACCCGTTGGCAACCAAACGGTTACGCAGGTCGGCGTCGTTCCGCAGTCGCCGAATCGCCGCCGCAAACGCGTCGATTTCGCCACGGCCGGGAGCGATGAGCAATCCCGTCTTTTCATGTTCGATCACCTCGGGCATCGCTCCCGCCGCCGACGCCACCACCGGCACGCCGGCCGCCATCGCCTCGATCAGAACCAGCCCGAAGCCTTCGCCGAGACTGGGGAGCAGGAGCACGTCCATGCCCGCCAAGGCGGCCGCGGGATCGCAAGTGCCGCCACGCCAATGAATTGCGTTCGATTCAGGATATCGCCGCATCAACGCCGGACGATCGGCGCCGTCGCCGAAAATATCCAGCGTGCCGCCGAGGTCCGAGAGTTTGCCGATCGCCTCGATGGCGATCTCCACCCGTTTGATCGGGTCGATGCGGCCCAGAAACCCCGCTTTTACCCCTTCCCCGTCAAAGGGTTGCCCGTTGCGTATGCGGTCGGGCGACTGGCCATGACCCGCAGTGGGATCCTCCGGCGAAAACCGTTGCGCGCTGGCGATGGGGTCGGGCAATCGACCTGGATCAACGACCGGCCCTTTCACCGCCACGGATGGCGCGCGGTTGAACCGCTCGGGGTCGATGCCGTTGGGGATCACAACGAATCGCTCCGGCGGAATGCCGCTGCGCTGCCCGGCGGCGACGACGATGGCGGCCGATGGCGCCAACATCTCGGATGCGGCCAGATGAATGCGTCCTTGCAACCACCAGTGCCACCCAGGGTTGCGCTGCGTCGTCTGGATCGACTGAATCAAACGTATTTGAGGATTTTCGCTCTTCGCCAAGGTGGCGACGAAGTTGGCGTGCAGCAAGAAACTGACGATCGTGTCGATGCCGTTCAACCGGACCAATTCCCGCAGTCGCCGGACGGTCCGGGGCAGATGCCACGCCCGCGTCGCGCCCAACGCCGTCACAGTCACCCCGGCGTCGGCCAACTGATCGGCGACCGGACCCCATGGCGCCAGGCACGCGACCTCGACATGGAAATCGTCCCCGCGCAGCCCCAAAGCCAAGTCGCGCACCACCGTCGGCGTGCCGCCGATCCGAAGGTCCGTGATGAGCAAAAGCACCCTGGGCATCAAGGCACGGAGTGTATCCGGTTTTCACCCGCAGCGCTCATCACCGAACCATCTGCCGCCACAGGGCCTTGGCCGTGTCGCGACCGCCTTGGAAAGGGCGGAGACGGACCGTGAACTCGAATGCCTTGCACCCCAGCCGGTATTTCTCAAAGACGCCCGGACCGCAACTCGCGGTGCCGATGCCGTTGATCGCGTGATCCAGATTGAGGGTCACGAACGGGCGGCGGCGCAGCTCGTGTTGATGCCTGGCCGCGTCCAGATCCTCGGTGCTGAACCAGGAGGTCGAGAAGTCGATCACCGGCGCGCCCATCGCCATCAGCCCGAAGCCGCGCGTGTCGCAGATCGTCAGCCAGCGGGCATCCACTCGGTTGCCGTTCTCCTGCGGAAAAACGTAGGAGGTGTGCAATCCGGCGACATCGTTGGACCAAATTCCGACGCGCTGGGCCATGCGGGTGTCGGCGTAGGCCTCGCCAGGCCCGAATCCGTACCAAACCACCTGGTCGAGTTCCGCCGGCAGTGCCATGCGCAGCCCGATGCGCGGCAGTTCCGACGGCCACTCGCCCTGCGGGGTGGCCGACACCTTCAGCAGGCAATCGCCCGAGCCAAGGAACGTGTAGTCATACACGCAGTCGAACCCGCGCCGATGAACCGGCGGGGCGATGCGGGTCTTCACCGTCACCCGGACCGATTGATCGTCGAGCCGCTTGGCGTCGATGGACCCCAGGCGGTGTTGCAGCCAATGCAAACCGGCGTCGCGCCAGCGTCTTTCGTTGGCGCCGTTCCAGCCCCCGCGATCGTTGTCGGTGACGGCGCGGAACAGGTTCAATTCCGGCCCGCGTTCCATGATCGTCCGCCCGGCGGCGGTCCATGACGACAGGACGCCGCGGGTGCGGTCGAAGATCACGACCGAATCGCCGGCGGAGATCGTCAGCGATGCATCGCGGGCATCGCAATCGACCGCCGCCATGCGGGTATGGACGAGCGCCGGGGCGATGGGCTTTTCGGCCGGGACGACCGCCTGTCCCCAGGCGACCTCATGGCCCGCCGACGCCCAGAGGGTCGCCTCGGCCAGCGCGAAGGAGATCGTCAGGGCGTATTCCTTGATCGCCAACCCCGACGGGCGATCGAAGGGCGCGACCACCTCGGCGCTCTTGCCCGCCTTGGGCCAGCCGCCCTTGGGCGCGCTCAGTTCACCGGATGCGATGACCGATCCGTCGGCCGACACCGACCAAGTCGCGCGCAGGTGGTCCATGCCGACGAACGCATACCGGTTGGTCAGCTTGAACCGCCCCGCCGTGGCATCGACCACCTCCACCTTGACCGGCTCGATCGCCTTTTTCAGTTCGATCAACCCCGGCGACGGCGTGCGGTCGGGGAATACCAGCCCGTCGGTGATGAAGTTGCCGTCATTGGGCTGATCGCCGAAGTCGCCGCCGTACGCGAACCACTCGGTCCCGTCGGCGCGCCGTTGACGAATGCCGTGGTCGATCCATTCCCACACCCACGCGCCCTGGACCCGCTCATACGAATCGATCACCTCCCAATAGTCCTTCAACCCGCCGGGACCGTTGCCCATGGCGTGGGCGTATTCACAGAGGACGAACGGTTTTTTCGTGTAATCGGCGGGCTGGATCTTGAATGGCCCTTGATTGACCTCGACCTTTCCTTCGCCCATCTTCCGGACCTTGTCGGGGTCGCTGTACATTTGGCTGTAAACGTCCGCGAGCTTGCACTCGTAATCCCCCTCGTAGTGGATCGGGCGTGAATCCAAGGCGTTGGCCGTGGCCTTCATCTTCGCATGATTGACGCCGAAGCCGGCCTCGTTGCCCAGGGACCACAGGATGATCGACGGACGGTTGCGGTCGCGCATCACCATGCGCTCCATGCGGTCCACGCACGCCAGTTCCCAGGCCGGCTCATTGGTGGGATTCTTGGCCCAGTTGTCGGTGTGGAATCCATGCGTTTCCAAGTCGCATTCATCGACCAGGTACAGCCCATATTCATCGCACAGGTCATACCACCGCGGATCGTCGGGATAGTGGCTGGTGCGCACCGAATTGATGTTGTGCCGCTTCATGAGCAGCACGTCGCGGAGCATGGTCTCGTACGACAACGTTCGGCCATGGTCGGGATCGAACTCATGGCGGTTGACCCCGCGGAAGACGACGCGCTGCCCGTTGACCTTGAGGACCGCGCCTTCAATCTCGACGCTGCGGAAGCCGACCTTGATCGCGGCCGCTTGCGTCACCTTGCCCGACTGTTTGGTCGTCAGCAGCAACGTGTACAGTTGCGGCGTCTCGGCGGTCCATTGGCGGGGATTGGCGACGGCGGCGGACAGTTCGACCTTGGCGGTCTTGCCCTTGGCGACCTTGGCCTTGCCGCTCAGCGATGCGACCTCGGCGCCGGCGGCGTCGAGCAGTTTGCCCTCGACGGTCACATCCGCCGATTCGCCGATGTTGGCCAGTGTCGCCTCGACGCGCAATGTCGCGTCCTTGTATGCCTTGTCCAGTTCGGTGCGCGCGCACACGTCATACAGATGCGCCGCCGGCGTGGCGATCACATACACATCGCGGAAGATGCCGCTGAGCCACCACATGTCCTGATCCTCGAGGTACGAGGCATCCGACCATTGGCTGACGCGGACGGCGATGGTGTTGACGCCCTGTTTGACCAGTTTGGTGATGTCGAACTCCGACGGCAGGCGACTGCCCTTGGACAGCCCGACGGCCTTGCCGTTGATCCACACCCAAAAGACCGAATCGACCCCCTCGAACCGCAGGATGATCCGACGCCCGGCCCAATCGGGGCCGACGTGGAACTCACGCCGATACGAGCCGGTCGGGTTCTCCGTCGGCACGAACGGCGGGTCGATCGGGAACGGATATTGCACGTTGGTGTAATGCGGGTGGCCGTATCCCTGAAGTTGCCAGTGGCCCGGAACGGTGATGGCGCCCCATGACGAAACATCGAAGCCGTCGGACTCGAAGCCCTTGGGGGCGGCGTCGGGCGAGGGGTCGTAATGGAACTTCCAGGCGCCGTTGAGCGAACCGATGCAGGAAGAGGATTCGCGTCCGCCGGCAAGGGCGGCGTCGGCGTCGGGGAAGGGCACGAAATAGGCCCGCGCGGGGAGACGATTTCGTCCGACCAAACCGGGGTTTTCCCAATCGTTCACGTGGATGTCCTCATAAAAACGGGTTTCTTGCCGGCGTTGCGGACCGGCGGATCGACCGAAACGGGTTACGTCCCCGTCGTCGTCGCCCACGGGCCAGTCGATGAAAATCAGTTGCGTCCCTGTTTTCATCGCCGAGGCGAAGCGGGGCATTGTCGCCAACGCGGGGCGCATGGCAATACCGCGTCGATCAGCCGCGTCGATCAGCCACATGTGTTGGCCAGATCCACCAACCACAGGAAAAGCCCCGTATGCCCCGGCTCATCCAGCAGGCGCTCGGGATGCCATTCCACCCCCACGAACATCGCGCGGGCGGGATCCTCGATGGCCTCGATGATGCCGTCGTCCGCCACCGCCGTCGCCACCAGCCCCCGCCCCGGCCGGTGGACGGCCTGCTGGTGGGAGGAGTTCACCGACAGGTCGGTCGCGGCGACGGCGCGGTGCAGCAGGCTGCCGCGCTCGATGCGGATGCCGTGGCGCCGCATCCCCGTCTCCGAGCGACGGTGGTCGATGGCGCGGGGGCGATCGAAATCGGCCAGGCATTGATGCAGCGACCCGCCCCGATGGACGTTCATGAGCTGCATCCCCAGGCAAATCCCCAGCACCGGCAGGTCGCGGCGGTCCACCTCGGCCACCAACGCCAGCTCGTAGGCTTGTCGCATCGGATCAATGCGGACGGCCTGGGGGTGCCACGTTTCGCCATACAGCGCCGGATCGAGATCGTCCCCGCCGGCCAACACAATCCCGTCCAAATGATCGAGCAGTTCGGGGATGAGGCGGGGATCGCTCCTGTATGGCAATGGAACAGTCAGGCCCCCGGCGCGTTCGATGGCGGCGGCGTACGCGAAAGAGAGTTGATACCCCGCCGGATCGCGCGCCGTATCCATCGTGACCCCGATCATCGGTCGTGGCATGAAGACCCGCACTTTCGATAGAGTTCCCGCCGAGGCGACTTCGTGTTATATCGGGGGCAAGCAAGAGTTGCGAGTTGAGCGTGAAGAGTTGCGAGTTGCGAGTGAAGACCGCATGGCTTCTTCCTCTTCTCCGCCTACCTTCCTTCCGCCTACACCATTGGGTTGTACGTTGTAGGTTGCAAGTTGTAAGTGAGGAAGGAACGTTCGAGGTTCATTCGTCCTTCCGCCGACCTTCCTTCCGCCTACCGCCCACGGCTTCCCCGTTGCAAGCCGCACCGACCAAACCCCAATGACAAATGACCAATGACGAGCGACAAGTAAAGATGACCACCGACGCCCCCCATTTGCGGCCCTTCACGATTCTCGTCACCGAGGGTTCCGATCCCCGGCCGCTGGCGTGGCTGCGGGAACGGGCGACCGTCGTGGAGATGGGGTTGGGACAGGCCGGCTTCGACGCCGAGCTCGCACGCGCCGACGGCGTCATCGTGCGGACCTATACCCGCGTCACCAAGGAGTTCCTCGACCGGGCGCCCCGGCTGCGCGTGGTGGCCCGGGCGGGGGTGGGCATCGACAACATCGACGTGCCGGCCTGTCGGGCGCGGGGCGTCGAGGTCGTGCATACGCCCGACGCCAACACCTTGGCCGTCGGGGATTACATTTTCGGCGTTCTGCTGCGGCTGGTGCGTCCATGGGCGTTTTTTCAGGACGAAGCCCCGGCGCCCGATGAGTTCAAACGAATCCGCAATTCCATCGCCGGTCGGCAGTTGGATGAGCTGACGCTCGGCATCCTGGGAATGGGGCGGGTCGGACGCCGCGTCGGGCGGATCGCGTCGGCGGGGTTCGGCATGCGCGTCATTTACAACGACCTGCTGGATGTGGCCCCCCCACTGCCTTTCCCGGCGACGGCGGTGGACAAACCGAACCTCTGGGCCGAATCGGACATCCTCACGATCCACGTGAACATGCGCGCGGGCAATGAAAATCTCGTCGGAGCCAAGGAATTGGCGGCGATGAAGACCGGCGCCATCGTGTTGAACGCCAGCCGCGGCGAGGTGCTGGACGCCGCGGCATTGGCGGTCGCGCTGAAGTCGGGGCACATCGCCGCCGCCGCGCTGGATGTCTTCGCCCCCGAGCCGCCGCCGGCCGATTTCCCGCTCATCGGACTGCCCAACGTGCTCCTGACCCCCCACTTGGCATCGCGTACGAAAACCGCGCTGGCCAACATGGCGTGGGTCGTGCGGGATGTGATAGAGGTGCTCGAGGGTCGCCCGCCGAAACACCCCGCGCCATGAAGAGGCGGCAAGCAGTAGGCGGAAGGAAAGTAGGCGGAAGGAAGGAAGGATGAACCGCGAACGTTCCTTCCTCACCTACAACTTACAACCTACAACGTACAACCCCATGGTGTAGGCGGAAGGAAGTAGGCGGAGAAGAGGGAGAAGACATTCGCTCTTCACTCGCAACCCGCGACTCGCAACTTTTCACCGCAGCTCGCAACCCGCAACTCGCAACTCGCAACTCGCAACTCGTCACGCTCAACTCGCAACTCGCAACCCACAACTCGCAACTTTTCCCCGCAACTCACCACTTTTCCCCGCAACTCACAACTTCCCCCCCGCCCTCACGCCACCTTCGCCTTTGGCGCCGAGAACACCCGCACGCAATTCCTTCCCGCGTGTTTGGCGGCGTAGACGGCCATGTCGGCGGCCTTCATGAGTTGCCCCGCCTCGCGGAACAGACCCGCCGGTTCGCACGCGGCCACCCCGATGCTCGCCGTCACGTTGAGCGTCTTGGCGCCGGCGGTCACGGGTCGGGCCGCCAACGCCCGGCGGATGGTTTCGGCGATCGCGGCCGCGGTGTTCCGGGCCGTCCCCGGCAGCACCAGCACCATCTCCTCGCCCCCATAGCGAGCGGCCAAATCCTGTGCCCGCGCGGCGGTGCGGACCAGTTTGCCGATGAACTTCAGCACCTGGTCCCCCACCGGATGTCCGTGGGTGTCGTTGATGCTCTTGAACTTGTCCACATCCATCATCAACACCGCCAACCCCTTGCCGTCGGCCGAGGCGGAGGCGAACTTTTCGGCTAGGAACGCCTCGAGGCTGGCCCGGTTGGCCAGCCCGGTCAGTCCGTCGGTCGTCGCCTGAACCTTCAACTGCTGATTCTGTTCGACCAGCGTCGTGGTTTGCTGCTGCATCCGCAGCGTCTGCTCGACCAGCGCCTCGTTGGCCTTCTTGAGAATGGCCTCGTAGTTGGTGGCCGGGCCGATGTTGATCTCGAACAGCGGCGCGACCTCGCGGGTCCGCGTGCCGATGTCCTCGAGCAATTTGTCGCAGTCGGCGTCGCTCAGCCCGAAGCGTTCGGCGCTGAACTTGCGCACGGTGGCGATGGCGCGGGCCGCGTTCTCATCGACGAACACATCGGCGCAGGCGCTGGCCAACCGTACCACCTCCGCCACCCGGCGAAGCGACAAGTCGATAATCACGCCGGGATCGTGGTGATGGGCCATCGGCTCGGCCAACAGCGGCGGCAATTTCCATTGGGCGGCCAGCAACCCCGCGACATCGGCGTGCGTCATGTCCTGGGCGTCGCGCTCGATCTGGATGAGGTCGTCGTGGCTTTCGGCCTTGTCGTTGAGGGCGCCATAAGGCTCGCCGACCACCTGGTCGAGGACCAACATGCCGATGTCCATCATCAGGGCGCTCAGGAAGCATTCCTCCTGCTGCACAAGTCCGACCTTGCCGGCGATCATGCGGGCGGCGGTGGCCCCGAAGATGCTCCGGCGCCAGTAGGTCAGGTGCTTGAAACCCTTCGCACGGGTCTTGCTCAACGTCGAAACCAGCGAAAACCCCAGAACCAGCGTCTTGACCGATTGCAGCCCCAGGATCACCAACGCGTGGCTGATGGTGCTGATCGATTGGCTGCGCCCATAAAATGACGAATTGACCGTTCGCAGGATCTTGCTCGACAGGGCGGGGTCCTTGGAGATGACCCTGGCGATCTCCGCGATGTCCGCCTCCTCCTTTTGGGCCAGGTCGAGCACCTGGATGGCGATCGACGGCAGCGACGGCAGCGTCGGACAATCCTTGATTCGTTGGATGAGCGATTCGTTCATGCCGGATGCGTTTCCGTTGGGGACCGTGCGCTGTCAGCGCGGGAATCACCTGATGTTGTCCTCCTGCTTATCGTCCAACCGATGCCCCGACTTGGTGAGATGTCCGACAACCCGGGGGTGCGAAAATAACGG
>JBBSAF010000016.1:0-17570 GCA_038252525.1 Tepidisphaerales bacterium | reverse complement strand
GCCCCCGGCGATTCATGTAGCTCAGCCGCCCCCGGCTGAGGGAAGGGTGATTGGCGTGGCAACGGGGACACAGCCGAGGGCGGCTATGCCACATATCTCTTTGCAGGAGGGCAAGTTTAGGGTGGGACAGGACTTGTGTATGACAACGGGGGCGAGGCGCCCCCGCGACGGGAGAAAGTGGAAAAAGCGGGGGCGGAACCCTCGTTGTTATACGCGACGGAATCGCGCCGCTGCGCGGAGGCACGGCGCCTCGTTCTTATACCCAAGCCGCCCATTGCCCCCGGCGATTCATGTAGCTCAGCCGCCCCCGGCTGAGGGAAGGGTGATTGGCGTGGCAACGGGGACACAGCCGAGGGCGGCTATGCCACATATCTCTTTGCAGGAGGGCAAGTTTAAGGTGGGACAGGACTTGTGTATGGCAAGGAGGGCGGACCCCCTCTCCACGGGGATGCGGTGGGCGGTGTGCATGGGGCGATGGCGATGGCGGAGGGGGGTATGATGGGGGTGATGGAACTGGCCGCCTCCATTCGCGTCGCCGCAAGGGAACTGGGGTTCGAGTTGGTGGGGTTCGCGCCGGCCGAGCCGATGGCGCGGGAGGCGTATTTGCGGGCGTGGTTGGCGGACGGGCGCCATGGTTCGATGGGGTGGATGGAAAAGCGGGTTGACGAGCGGGTGGATCCGACGGTGTATGTGCCGGGAGCGCGAAGCGTCATCTGCGTGGCGATGAATTATCATGTGCCCTTGGACAGGCCGGCGGGCGATGGCGCGACGGCGGGCGATGGCGCGACGGCGGGCGATGGCGCGACGGCGGGCGATGGCGCGACGGCGGGCGATGGCGCGACGGCGGGCGATGGCGCGACGGCGGGTGATGGCGCGACGGCGGGCGATCATGCGGCGGTGGACGTTCCGGCGGTTCCGGGCCGCGTGGCGCGCTATGCGTTGGGGGATGATTATCACGACCATCTGAAGGCGCGGTTGCACGCCTTGGCGGATTGGATTCGCGCGCGGGCGCCGGAGGCGGTGACGCGATGTTGCGTGGACACCGCGCCGGTGGCCGAGAAACCGCTGGCCGAGCGGGCGGGGATCGGGTGGATCGGCAAGAACACCTGTTTGATCAATTCCAGGATCGGCTCGTGGCTGCTGTTGGGGGAGATCATCACGAGTCTGGAATTGCCGAAGGACGATCCCGGCGTGGACCGGTGCGGGACATGTCGGCGGTGCATCGAGGCGTGTCCGACCGGCGCGATCACGGCGCCGTATCAACTGGATGCCCGCCGGTGCATTTCTTATCTGACCATCGAGCATCGCGGGGAAATCGCGGCCGAGCTGCGGACGGGGGTGGGGGATTGGCTGTTCGGCTGTGACATTTGCCAAGAGGTATGCCCGTGGAACCATGATCCTCCCATCACGGGGGAGACGGCGCTGACGCCGCGATGGGCATCGGGGACGCTGGATGTCGCGGCGGTGGCGCGATGGGAGGAGCCGGCCTATCGCGCGGCGCTGCGGGGCAGTGCGATCAAGCGGGTGAAGTTGCCGGTGCTGCGTCGCAACGCGCAAATCGTGTTGGACAACGCCGTCGCGGGCGCGCTGAAATCCGGGGTGGAGGGGAAGCGGGGCCATCCCGTATGATGGGGGACATGTACGACGATGAACATGATGATGTGCCGTCCGAACGCCCGAGCGATCCGTCGACGGCGGCGCGGGACAAATCCGATGAGCTGCGGATGCACTCGCAGTTGGCCGCGGTGTTCGAGGGACCGAGGAAGTTTCAGGCCGCGATTCGGGGGGACTTCGATGGCGATGTCGCGCGGGAACTGCAGCGGGCGATGGCGCGGCTGGAGAAGTCCAAGGCGCCCGATGCGCCGGTGATCCTCCCGGCGGGGATCGAATTGGCGGCCAAAACACTGCGGATGGGCGACGATCTGGATTTGGCGCCGGACGATTACCACATCCATCGACGGCCCGGCGAGGCGATGATCGCGCGCTGGATCAAGGGCGAGGCGGTGGAGATCTTTTATCAGCGGCTCCAGGCGCACTACGACGCGGCGGCGGAGGGGGTGTTCGAGGATCATCTCCAGACGGCTTGGAAATCGGATGTGCGGGCGGACGCCATGATCGAGGCGCTCCGCAAGACCAAGGTGGTCATGGCCGAGCGCTATCTGCGGGACCTCATTGCCAAGCACAAGTTGTTCGTGCTTTCGACGCAGACGGCCGACGAAATCGACATTTTGCATTTGGCCGAGCACCTGATGGGCGTGTCGGCGGCGGAGGTGGTGGGGGCGGCGTCGGCCCCGCCGGATGCGCCGACGCAGCGGGATCGGGCGTGGTATTTTCGACTCTTCAGTTTGCGCGGGATGGACGGGGATATCGAGCGCATGTGCTTCTTCACGTATTTGCAGAAAACCGATGACACGTTTGATTTGGGGTGAGAGGCTTGGGGAGTGGCGAGACGCAGCGCTGCCCCGATCGCGCCCGCGGCCGCAAATAGGCGAGTTGTGCATGACGACGAGGCCGTCCCGGCTCCGCGTTTTGGCGCGCGTTGGCCAAGGGGAGGGGCAACTGATACAAAATGGGGATGCAAGAAACGCTCACGATCGAGTTCGACGGGGGGAGCCGGGGCAATCCCGGTCCGGCGGGTTTGGGGGTGGTGGTGCGGGCGGCCGACGGGACGCCGCTGGTCACGCTCGGGCGCTACATCGGCCGGGCCACCAACAATGTCGCGGAATACAAAGCCCTGATCGCGGGGTTGGAGTCGGCTAAAAAGCTCGGCGCTTCCCGCGTGGCCGTGCGCGGCGACAGCCAGTTGGTCATCAAGCAGATGCGCGGGGAATATCGCGTGAAACACCCCGACATGAAACCGCTGTATGCCGCCGCGCGGGACTTGGCCGACGGGTTCGAGGCGGCGACGTTCACCCACAATCTGCGGCACAAGAACGAGTTGGCCGATAAGCTGGCGAACTTGGCGATGGACCGGCGCGGCGAGGTCACCGAGGCCGACGAGCCTGCGGGCAGGCATGAGGAGGCCGCCATGATCGAGGCAACCCCGTCGGCGAAGGCGTCGAAACCAGTCGCGACCGCGCAGGCATCGAAACCAGTCGCGACCGCGCAGGCATCGAACACCACCCAGAGGGCGCAGGCATCGAACACCACCCCGACGGTCGAGGCATGGAACACCACCCCGACGGTCGAGGCGTCGCCGACGCGATATGGATGCAAGCGCTGCGGATGCGAAATCGACGTGCGCCGGGCGGGGTCGAGCGCCGGGAACCGGACCTTCGTCTGCCGATGCGGCAGCGCCATGGATAAACGATAGGAGGTGATCGTGAAGTCGCCTGCATTGACCGAACTGCTCGACATCGCGTTGGATGCGGCCCATCTGGCCGGGCGCGTGACGCTCGGATATTTCAACGCCGGCGTCGAGGTCGAAACCAAATCGGACGACACCCCGGTGACGCGGGCCGACCGCGAGGCCGAGGCGGTCATCCGGCGGACGATCGCGCGTCATCACCCGGATCACGCGATCCTCGGCGAGGAACAGGGCGCGACCCCCGGCGACGCGCGGGTGCGGTGGATCATCGACCCGATCGACGGCACCAAAAGCTTCATCCACGGCGTGCCGTTGTACGGGGTGTTGATCGGCGTCGAGGTCGAGGGCATCGCATCGGTGGGTGTGATCCATCTGCCCGCGCTGGGCGAGACGGTATGGGCGGCATTGGGGCACGGATGTCGCTGGAACGGTCGTGTGGCGAAGGTGTCGGAGGTGGACGATCTGGGCAAGGCCCTTGTGGTCACATCCAGCATATCGAGCTGCCTGTCGCGATCGGATGCGTTCGGAAAATTGTGTGAACGAACGCGGCTCCAGCGGACTTGGGGCGATGCGTTCGGCTATGCGATGGTGGCGACGGGACGGGCCGACATCATGGTCGATCCGAAAATGAACCCGTGGGATTGCGCCCCCATGGCGCCGATCCTGGCCGAAGCCGGCGGGCATTTCACGACCTGGGCCGGCGACCCGACGATCTGGGGCCCGGACGCGGTGGGGGTGAACGGGAAGTTGCGGGACGAGGTGATGGGGATTCTGGGGAAGGAAAAACGTCATGGAGACGGGGCGGGGTGAGCGTCGCGGGGCGAGGCGGCGTCCGGGAGCGTTGTCCGGATTGATGATGACAGGTTTGATCGCGGTCCATTCTTGAGGGAGGATCGGAACATGCAGGCACAGGAAGCGCGGTTGCGGCGATTGTTTGAGGGGACGACCCAGTATGTGGTGCCCCTGTTCCAGAGACCCTACAGATGGGCCGAGAAGCATTGGAAGCAGTTGTGGAACGACGTGTTCGATCAGGCCATGCACGGGGGCGAATGACCGCACTTTTTCGGTTCGATCGTCACCGCGCCGGCCGTCTCGGTTCCCACGGGCGTGGGTAAGTTCCTGTTGATCGACGGGCAACAGCGGATGACCACCGTACAGCTGCTGTTGGCGGCGCTGCGTGATGAGGCGGGGGACGCCGGGTTGGAAAAGCTGCGGGACAAGGTCAATGGCCAGTTCCTGATCAATACCTTCGAGGAGAACGACGAGCGGTTGAAGATGATGCCGACGCAGGATGACCGGGCCGCGTTCCGATCCATCATCGCGGGACAGGGGGCGAGCGGGTCACTTCTGGCGGACGCTCACCGGTTCTTCCGGAACCGGTTGAGGGCGCTCAAGGGCGATGGCAAACAGTTGGAAGGAATGCTGTCGGCGGTCGTGGAGCGGCTTTCGCTGGTGAGCATCACCTGCGAGCCGCAGGACAACCCGCATCTGATTTTCGAGAGCCTCAACGCCAAGGGCGAGAAGCTGACACCGGCGGACCTGATTCGCAACTTCTTGCTGATGCGGGTGCATGTGAAGGACCAGGAGCAGGTGTTCAACCAATACTGGCTGCCGATCCAGCGGGTGCTGGGGGAAAGCCTCACGGAGTTCGTGCGGCATTTCCTGATGAAGGGCGGGAAAATCCTGCGCGAAGCGGATGTCTATTTCGAGCTGAAGGATCGTTTGGAAAGCGCCGACAGTCCTGGCGCCGAGGCGTTCCTGTCGGACCTGCATCGGCACGGGATGTTTTATTCGCGGTTCGTCGATCCGGCGCTCGAGGCCGACGGTGGGATCGGCGCGGCCTTGGGGCGGCTGCGCCGACTGGAGTTCACGGTGGCGTACCCTCTGCTGCTGCGCGTTTTCGACGCACGAGAGGCGGGGACGCTGTCGGCGGAACAGGTGGCCGGGGCGTTGGATGTGCTGGAGTCGTTCCTCATCCGGCGTTCGATCTGCGGGCTGCCGAGCAACCAGTTGCGTCGGATGCTGCCGCCGGTGTTCGGCGCGGTCGGGGGCGCGGGCGAGGAGTTCATCCCGCGGCTGCGGAAGGAGCTTGGTGGCAACCGATGTCCCGACGACGCGTCGTTCGCGGCGGCGTTGCGGACGAGTCCGCTCTATGCCAACGGGAAAAAAAGCGCGCGGCTTCGCGTAATACTCGACCGGCTTGAGCAGTCGTACGGTCACAAGGAACCGGCAAACCTGGATGACGCGCAAATCGAGCACGTCATGCCGCAAACGCTCACGCCGGCGTGGGAGGCGGAGCTGGGCGCCGACGCGCGCCAGCACTGGGCGCGGCTGCTGCATACGCTGGGAAACCTGACATTGACCGGCTACAACCCGGAAATGGGCAACGAGTCTTACAAGCAAAAACGGGATTCGCTTAAGGAAAGCCACTTCTCCCTTAATAGCCATTTCGCGGGTGTCGAGCACTGGGATGCCGGGGCGATCGTGGCGCGCGGCGCGGCGTTGGCCGAGCGGGCGTTGACGATCTGGCGCGATCTGGCGCGGGGCGATGAACCACTCCCGGTCGGACCGCGCCCGCGGCCAGCGCCCGTGGCAACGCGGTTCCGGGATGACACTTGGCCGGTGACCACATGGAAGGAAGCGGCGATGGGGTTGATCGAGCGGTTCGAGTCGGAAAAGCCCGGGCTGTTGGGCCGTTTGGTGGGGGAGGGGCGGCTGACCCATGTGTTGTCGGCCGACCCGGGACGTTTCTCGCATTCGCGCGGCGAGGCCGGCGGCGTGTACGTCCAGACGCATGGGTCGGCCAAGGCGCTGCGCGATTACGTGGATCGGATCGCCAAGGAGGGCGGGTTCGACGAGGCCGATTACGAATTCATCCTGGCGAATTAGGACGCCGCGAGATGGGCGAGCGGGCCCAAGGGGGCGAGTCGGGTTGAATCCAAAAGTTCGGCGATTCGACCTTGGGCGCGAAGAAGAGGGGACGGGTGAAAAACGCCCGTCCCCTCAGTGCTTCCTTCGCCGGCACGATCCCGTCGGATCGGCTCAATACACGCCCTGCTGCACCATCGAATCGGCGATCTTGATGAAGCCGGCGATGTTGGCGCCGTCGAGGTAGTTGATGAAGTCGCCGCCCTTGACCTTCCCATACCGCACGCAGTTGGCGTGGATGGACTTCATGATGATGCCGAGCTGGGAATCGACATCATCGCGCGAGCGCCGCATGCAGCCGGCGTTCTGGGTCATTTCCAGGCCGGAAACCGCGACGCCGCCGGCGTTGGCGGCCTTGCCGGGACCATACAGGATCTTGTTCTGCATGAAGACCTCGATGCCCTCGGGCGTCGTGGGCATGTTGGCGCCCTCGGCGACGCACCAGCAGCCGTTGTTGACCAGCGTCCGCGCGTCGGCGCCGTCGATCTCGTTCTGGGTGGCGCTGGGGAACGCCAGGTCGCAGGGCACGCCCCATGGCTTTTTGCCGGGAAGGAACTTGGCGCCCTTGAACTGTTCAGTGTATTCGCGGATGCGCCCGCGCCGCACATTCTTGAGCTCCGCGACCCAGGCGAGCTTCTCTGCGTCGATGCCGTCGGGATCGACGATCGTGCCATCGGAATCCGACAGCGTGACCGGCCTGGCGCCCAGTTGGTTCAGTTTCTCGACGGTGTACTGTGCGACATTGCCCGAGCCCGACACGGTGGCGGTCTTGCCCTCGAAACCCAGGCCGCGGGTGGCGAGCATTTCGCGGGCGAAATAGACCGCGCCATAACCGGTGGCCTCGGGGCGGAGATTGGAGCCGCCCCAGTGGATGCCCTTGCCGGTGAGCACGCCGTTGAATCGGTGGGTAAGCTTGCGGTATTGCCCGAACAGGAATCCGATCTCGCGTCCGCCGACACCGATGTCGCCGGCGGGGACATCCACGTCGGGTCCGATGTGACGGCACAATTCGGTCATGAAGGCCTGGCAGAATCGCATGACCTCGCCATCGCTCTTGCCATGGGGATCGAAGTCGCTGCCGCCCTTGGCGCCGCCCATGGGAAGGGTGGTGAGGCTGTTCTTGAGCACCTGCTCGAATGCCAGGAACTTCAGGACCCCCAGATTGACCGACGGATGGAACCGCAGTCCGCCCTTGTACGGACCGATGACGTTGTTCATCTGGACGCGGTAGCCGCGGTTGACCTGGATTTGGTTTTTGTCGTCGACCCAGGTGACCCGGAACATGATGACGCGGTCGGGCACGACCATGCGCTCGAGGATGCGGGCGTCGCGGTAGGCCTTGTGGTCCATGACGACCGGCATGACCGAGCGGACGGCCTCGCGGACGGCCTGGTGGAACACGCCTTCGCCGGGCGCTTGCGCGGCGACGTGGGTCATGAACGCCTCGATGGCCGAATCGGTCGCGGGAGAGGCGGGCTGGGTTTCAATGACGGACATGGAGGCGCTCCAAAAATGGGAACCGGAACGGCATCGGTCGGGTCGCCTTCGCAGGCGAGGTCGGATGCGGGGTCTCGCGGCCGCACGGGCGCGGGCCGGGGCTGGGAATGATCCGCACGCCCATCGAAGAGCCTAGGGGACCCCGAATCGCTTACAAGACGAGTAAATGCCAGTATTGTTCCCATGGATCACCCACGGATTATGGTTTATAAATAGCCCATTGAGTGCCCATTGTTCTCCACCCGCCATGGGGCCGTCTCGCCCGCCGTCCCTCCGCCGGCGGAGGCGGGAGGGGCCCAAGAGAAGCGGATGGGGCTGGAAATGACGTCGGGCGGGCGTTCCCTTGCCCTGCGGACGAACGGGGGGCATGATGACGCCGGTGGCCCGGGTGACGCGGGCGCGATGTGCATTCCATGGGGAGCGAACGTTGATGCCAAAGCCGTCTCGAACAAGGGGGCGGGGGGATTCGCCGGACTTCGGCGGGGCGCAATCGCTTCCGCGCGCCGGCCCGCCCCCGGCCCGACGGGCGGGCAAGGCGCTGTCGGAGGTCGAGCACGCCCTGCGCGAGCGCATCAAGGAGCTCGAGTGCATGTACGCGATCTCCACCCTGCGAGAGTTGCATCCCCATTCGCCGGAGCGGTTTCTGCAAGGGGTGGTCGATTGCCTGCCGCGATCGTGGCATTTCCCCGAATACGCCGAGGCGCGGATCGTGTATGGCGAGCGGCGATATCTGAGCGCGGGATTCCGGGAGGGACCTTGGCGGATGGCCGCCGAGGTCGTGGAGGATGCACGGGCGCTGGGGAGGGTCGAGGTGTTCTATCCGAAGCAGACCCCGGCCGGCCCGCGAAGTCCTTTCCTGCCGGAGGAGCAGGCGTTGATCCGCGCGGTGGCCGAGCGCGTCGGCGCCACCATGACGCAGTTGCGGCTGGAGGATGAGCTGCGCGAGGCGCACGGCGTCCTGTCGAGCCAACACGAGGCGCTGCGGGAGAGCAACAGCGGACTGCGGGCGGTGCTGTCGCGGTTGGAGGACGACAAGCGCGAGATCCGCGCGTCGATCCTTTCCAACATCCAAAAGATCATCATGCCGATCGTCTTCGAGCTGGAGTTGTCGGTCGGCGGGCGCGAACGGGCGCAAGTGACCTTGCTGCGGCAGAGCCTCCAGGAGATCGCCTCGCCATTCCTCACGCAGCTAGCGCGGAGATTCATATCGTTGACGCCGGTGGAAATCTCCCTCTGCGCCATGTTGCGCAATGGGCTGTCCAGCAAGGAGATCGCGCGGCTACGATGCATTTCGACCGCCACGGTGCGGCGCCACCGGGAGAACATCCGTCGGAAACTCGGGCTGGCCAACCGCAAGGTCAACCTGGTGGCGTTCCTCCAGGCGGGAATCGACGACTAGCGCCACCGCGCTGGAAATACCCTCGGATGGCCGGCCTCCCTTGGCCCGGCCGCCGGTGCCCCGCCGCCACGCCTGTCACTCAACGCGGCTTGCCTCGGATCGGTTGCGACCGGATCCCAAAGCGCCGCCGGGCGTTCCCGAACCCCGCGCCACCGCGCCATGCCTCGCCAAGGCGGATCACGCAAAAGCCGCGCGGCGCCGGGGATGCCGACGCCACCCGGCGCCCTCATCCGCCCCCCTTTTTGAAACGGGTCGCCTTCCTCGCCGTCGATTTGCGACCGGCGGGCGGCGATTTTTCTTCTGATTGGATGGCTTTGACCTTCGCCGTCGAAGGCTTTGCGCCCGGTCTGGATTTTTTCGTGGCCGATGCCGCCGACTTCTTCGTCGATCGCTTCGGTTTTGCCTTGCCCCCTTTCAGAAGCGCGGGGGCGTCGACGCGCTTGCCCCCGGCGATCACGCCCACGGACCTCTTGCGGGGCGTCCGCTTGTCGGTCAACGGGACGGCCTCGGCGCCGATGGACTTTGCGGTTTTCCGCGACGCCTTGGACTTGGACGGCGCGGGAGCGGGCACGGCGTCGGCGGAATCAAGCTCGATCCCGAACACATCGGCCAGATCGTCTGCGGAGAGGGTCTTGTCGGCCGAGGACGTGGCGGTGAGGTCGGCCAGATCGCCGGCGCGGGCGACCAGATCGAGGTGATCGACTCCCCGGAGGGCGAAAAGCATTTCGGGATGGGCGTCCAGCCGGGCGCCGACGCCGTACAGTGCGGCCGCCACATGCTTGCACATCACGGCGTAGTCGGGGCAGCTGCATTGCATCTCGATCTGCGGGGGGGAGGGGAACAGTCCCGCCGCCCGGTCGGTGACGATCCCCATCACATGGTCGGAGATCCGACCCTTGAGCAGCTCGATGACCGAGGCGATTCTGCCGGCGCATCGCCCTTGCAGGGTTTTCCAGAGGGATTGTTCCAGGGGATGGATCGTCACCGCGACGCGGTAGAGGCTGGAGCCGCAGACCAGCGCCGTGACCTTGCCTCGGGCGATCTTCAGATCCATCACCGAGCCGTTGCGGACATACGATCGCCCGCGCTCCAGCCGATACGCGAAGTCGGCATAGGATTCCAGGTTGTCGCACCACGCCTTGCCCCAGAAGGTCGCGGCGATTTTCCTGCCCTCGATGGCCACCGGATCGACCTTATCTCCCTTCTTGGTGATCTTGGCGATTTCCTTCAGCGCGTTGGCCCGTCGCTGCCCGACGGAAACGTAGGGTCTGAACTCCCACCACATGGATTGGCTCCGAATACGGGTCAGTCGCCGACGGCCTTGGTCACGTCCAAGGCCACGAAATCCAGCAACTCGCGGTTGGACATCTCCGTGAGCATCCGTGGGGCGGCGCCGTCCAGCACCGCGTGGGCCAGATCGGACTTGTCGGCGATCATTTGGTCGATCCGCTCCTCCACTGTACCGCGACAAACGAACTTGTGAACCAGCACGTTGCGTTTCTGCCCGATGCGGAAGGCGCGGTCGGTGGCCTGGTTCTCCACCGCGGGATTCCACCAGCGGTCGAAGTGGATGACCTGCGACGCGGCCGTGAGGTTCAGTCCCACTCCCCCGGCCTTGATCGACAGCACCATGAACGGCGGACCGTCCTCGCGCTGGAACGACTCGACGAATCGCCGCCGATTGGCAACGCTCGTTCCCCCATGAAGAACCAGTCCGGGTTTGGCGAAGATGGTCTGCAAAAAGGCCGCCAGCGGTTCGGTGATCTCGCGGAACTGCGTGAAGACCAGCGCCTTTTCCTGCCGCTCGACGAGGGTTTGGCACAGTTCGGCCAGGCGCTGGAACTTGGCGCTGGCGGCGGGGTCGTATTGCCCGTCGCCGAGCAACTGCGAAGGGTGGTTGCATATCTGCTTGAATCGCATGAGGCTTGCCAGCACCACCCCCCGGCGCTGCATGCCGTCGTCGTCGGTCGTCTCCAGTTTCTCGGCGAGATCCTCGACGGCGCGCTCGTATAGCGCGGCTTGGAACCGGCTCAGCCCGCAGAAGACGCGCATCTCGGTCTTGTCGGGCAGGTCGGCGATGATGGATTTGTCCGTCTTCAACCGGCGGAGGATGTAGGGGCGAACGAGATTCCGCAGCGGCGCGAAGCCGCGCGCGGGATCGTCGGCGAGGTCTTTGCAGAACTTGGCGAAGGCCTTGGCTCCGCCGAGAAGTCCGGGGTTCAGGAAATCGAACAGGGACCACAGATCCCCCAGCCGGTTCTCCACCGGGGTGCCGGTGAGGGCCACGCGGGCGTTGGCGCCGATGGCCTTGACGGCCCGGGCCTGCCGCGTGCCGGCGTTCTTGATCGCCTGCGCCTCATCCAGGATCAACAGGTTCCATCGCCGCCCGGCCAAGGTTGCATCGCGCGCGGCCATCCCGTAGGTCGTCATCACCACGTCGGGCGCCGGCGGGGCCGGATCGGTGTGGGATGAATGTTGGATCGCCAGCGAAATCGACGGCGCGAAGCGCTCCAGCTCCGACCGCCAATTCGCCAGCAGGCTCGTCGGCACGATCAGCAGGCTGGGATCGGCCGGCGCGGCGTCGGCGGGACGGCGGTCGCGCAGATGCAGCAACAGCGCGATGACCTGCACGGTCTTGCCGAGTCCCATGTCGTCGGCCAGGCACGCGCCCAGCCCCAGGCGGGTAAGGAAGCCGAGCCATTGGAACCCGATCTGCTGATAGGGTCGAAGCTCGGCGCGCAGTGTGGACGGGGGCGCCAAACGGGCCGAATCCGGGTGGCGAAGTTCATCGAGGGTTCGCTCGAGCCACTCGCCCGCTCGCAATCCGGTCCACTCGTGCAGGGGTTGGGGGTCGGCGGCGTCGGGGGCGGCGGCGGTTTCAGCGCCGGCGAGGAGCCTCATGCCCTCGAAGAACGAGATTCCCCCGCGACGGGCTTCCCGCTCGACGGTCTTCCAGTGTTCGAGCGCGCCGGCCAACCGGTCGCGGTCCAGCTCGACCCATTGCCCGCGCAACCGGACCAATCCGCCCGCGGATGCCAACAGGGCGTCGATCTCATCTGCGGAGAGGGATTGCCCGTCGAGGCTGACGGCGCACGAAAAATCGAGCAGGGCGTCGGCGCCGAGCCGGGAGGGTTTCTTGTCCCCGATGCGCACATCGACCATCGGCCTCGGGGGACGGGCGGGTTTCCACCAATCGGGAACGCGCACCGCCAGCCCGGCGGCCTCCATGGCCGGGATGTCGCGCAGAAAATGGTGCGCCTGTTTCGGCGTCCAAGCGAGGGGCTGGTGCACCGCGCCGGACTCGACGATCGCGGCGATCCACGGGATGGATTCGGCGGCCTTTTGGATCGGCGTCAACAACGCCAGCAACGCCGATCGCGAATCGGGCCCGGCGTACTGCCGCAACGCCCGCGCGAGGGGAAGGTGCTGCGGGGACCCCGTGGCCGACAGGCGATGGACGTAGGTGGCGAGAAACGCGAAGGGATGCTCCCCGTCACGCTTGTTCTCGGCCAGATGGAACGTCACCCGACCCACGACGCGCCACAGCGGATTGAGTTGCCGAAGCACGGCCCCCGCCGATTGCCCGGACGATTCGATTCGCTCGCGGACGTGCCGGTCGAGATCGTTCCACCAGTCGCCCAGGATGTCGGCGGTGAGGTATTCCAACCCCTTCATGGGCGGCGCCTGCGCGACCAGCTCCACCAAGAGGCCCGCCGGCGGGGAAATCGGCGGAACGATCGTGGTTTCGTCGAGATCGGGCGTCTGGCTGAGGCGGACCAAGTGATGCTGGGCGAGGGATCGGGCGAAGGACACCGACGACGGCAGCGCGTCCCGCAGCCGCGCCGTGGCCAGATGCAAAAGTCCGGCGGCGGGGGATTGATCGAACGCGGCCCGGGTGCGTTGATCCACTGGCGATTCGGCCGCGTCTGCGGAATCGCGCGGTTCCATGAACGCATGGCCCGCGGGGGAAACGGCAAGGGCGAGGGACATCGGCGGAAGTATATCGACGAGGCCCCGCCGATGTCATCGGACCGGGGCGCCATCGGCGTTCGTCACGCCGTCCCCCCAACCTCACATCAGTCGCCAGAGCGCCAGCGTCACCGCCGCCAACGCCAAGATCGTCAGCGTCGCCATCAGCAGCCGGTAGTTGCGCTCCTGCCGCGCGTTTTCCTCGTCGGCGGCGGCCAATCGGGCGGATTCGCGCTGGGCCGAACGCTCCAGTTTCTCGGCGCACACCGCGCACACCTTGCGCCCGCCGAAGTCCAGGAACTTATTGCCCGCAACCGGCTCGTGGCATTCGGCGCAGGTGGGTTTGGGCGCCACCGCCGGAGCGCCGACCATGCTGGCTTGCTTGTGTTGCTGGTCGGCCATCCCGCACTCGTAGCACCAGTAGTTGCCCTCGTGGTCTTTCATGCGAGGTTTGTGCGTGACGTTCTCCCCGCAGACACGGCAAGTTTTGGTCGGCCCGGTTTCCATGACCGGGGTGGCGCTGTCGGTGAGATGCAGCGACCCGCCCCCGCCGCCGATGCGAACGTAATCCCCTTCGCCCTTGGTTCCGCCGTGGATGCGTGTGCTCATGGCGCGGTCCTTTCGGTTGTCGATGTGTCGATACGAAGTGACAAAGTGAGTCTAACCCCGAACCCACCGGCCCGGACAGCAAAATCCCGTTTTTCTTTAATAAACAGCATCCGCGAGGGGTGATTAAACCCCCTTGCCTGCCACCGCCGGGGTCCGATTGGGTCGCCGCCGCGCCCGCACCCCCGACCGGTCGGTTGGCCGGATGTGACGGCCCCGGGGACCGATTTGGTTGCCGCCCGACCGTTCGGATATGGTGGCGGCGATGGGATCGGCCACGCCGGGCACCGTTCGACTGCTATTCGCGGCGGGCTTGTTGCTGCGATTGGCGGTGGCGGCGACCTTGCCGGGGGGAATGGGGCGATTGGAACGCCTGCCGGATCAGGTCGAGTATGTAGACCTCGCCCGCCAAATGCTTTATGACGGGCGGTTGGTCCTCCGCGATCCGCGCTTCGACCAGGATGTCCACGCCTATCGCCTGCCGGGCTATCCGGCGTTCGTGGCGGTGTCGGGGGCGTCGCCGACGGCGGTTCGGCTGGCGCAGGCGATCGTGGATTCGCTGACCATTCTGGCAGCGGCGGGGGTGTGCAACAACGTCTTGAGACGCGCGCAAGTGTCGGACCCCAAACGGGTTAAGGCGATGACGATCACGGCGTTTTTTGTGGCCGTCAATCCCATGGCGATCTATTTCAGCGGATTGGTGCTCTCCGAGACGCTCTATACCGGTTTGATCGCATGGTCGATCTGGTTGCTGCTGCCGGCGGCGACGATGACGAAAAGGCGGTGGGGGGGAGCCATAATCCTCTTGTTGGCCAGCATTTATGTTCGGCCCTCGGGACTGCTTTTTCCGGTGGTTTTGGCGGGGCTGGCCGGAATCCTGAACCACCCCATCCCGACGGGACTCGCCGGGATGATGAACCGGCCGGGGCAGGGGGGACCGTCCACGGCGACGAACCAGGGGCCGGCGATGGCGTATCGATTGCGAAAGGGGCTGTTTTTGGGGGTCGGGATGGGCTGTTTGACCTTCATCGCCCTAACTCCTTGGGCCTACAGGAATTATCGCATTTTCGGCCAGTGGATCTGGACCACAACCAACGTGGGTATGACGGCGTACGATGGATGGAACAATCATGCCGATGGATCGAGCGACCAATCATTCATCAAGGCCATGCCGGAACTGCAACAGATGGGCGAAGTCGAGCGGAGCGGGTACCTGAAAGCCAAGGCCAACGCCTTCATCGCGGAACATCCGGCGCGGGCGGTGGAACTGGCCGGACTGAAAATCGCGCGGACCTGGAGTCCCATTCCGCTGAGCGAACAGTTCGGCGGCAATCCGATGTATGTCGCGGCGGGTCTTCTTTTTGGCGTGCCGTTTTTCCTTGTGACGATTCATGGTTTGTGGGCCGGCGACATCGCACGTTCGATGAAATTGTTTTTGCTTTCGCCGGCGATCTATTTCACGATCGTCCACGCGGCGTCGGTGGGGTCGTTGCGGTATCGGTTGCCGGCCGAACCGGCGCTGGCGGTCTTGGCGGGGTTGGGCGCGGCGAGGGGGGCTCGACGTGATCGGGCGGCGGGAGAGCTGGTCGGATCGTCATGACGGACAAGAACCGACCCGATGCCGACAGTCTGTTCGACCGCCGTTGGCGGCCGGGGCATCCGTTTCGTCTGCGGATCGGGCCGTGGCGTCGGTGGGGGATGGTCGCGCTGCTACTGGGGTTGTGCGCGTTGATCGGGGGGTACTGGTACATCACCGATGCCAACCGCGTGCGCTCGATGGCCGAGGGGTATCTGACCCGGCTGATCGGCGGGCCGGTGAAGGTGGGGGAGGCGCGGTTGGGGATTTTCGAGGGGCTGCGGCTGTCGGATGTGCGGGTGTATGTCGATGACAGCGGCGCGGCCGATTCGCTGCTGTTCTCGGCCGATTCTTTTTTGCTGCAATACAACCCGGCGTCGATGCTGCGGGGCCGACTGGAGGCGACGCGGATCGTGGCGATCGACCCGCGGGTGCACCTGACGGAAAATCTGGATGATGGGCGGTGGAACTACCAGCGCCTGGCGCGGGCCGAGGCGCCGGCGACGGATGCGCGGCCGACGGGGAGGTCGGAACCACTGCAACTGCCGGAGATCTTGCTCCGCAACGCGCAGTTCGTTTACAGCGAGGTGCGGGGCGGGGCCTTGTCGCGCCGGGGATCGCTGGACATCGAGGGACGGCTCTGGCCGGCGCCGGACACGGGGCGATACCGTTTCGAGTTGCAAAGCCGCGGCGAGGTCGAGGGCGTCGGCCCGGTGGTGAGCGGATCGGTGGTGCTGTCGACGGGGCAGTTCAATGTGCGCCTGGAGAAGTTCCGCTTCGGCCAGGACATTCGTTCGCTGCTCATGGCGCAGGTGCGGGGATTCTGGGAGCAGCACCAGTTGGAGGGTCGGCTGGACATCCCGGAGTTCACGTTCACGCCGGGGCGTGGGGGCAAAAAAGCGAGTTTTCGGGTGGAGACGGAGCTGGACGGGGTGACATTGGTGATCCATCCCGACGAGTTCAACAGCCGGGCCGAAAACCAGCGGCTCGCGCGGATTCGCGGGGCGCTGGGTTTGATGGGGACGGCGGGGATGAATGGCGGGGGACTGCTCGATCCGTTGGATCGGATGTTCCACCCGCCGCCGATCCAGCTCGAGCGCGTGGCCGGGACGTTCGTGTTCACGGAGGAGGGGATCGAGATCAAGCGGGTATCGGGTCGGATCGAAACCAACGCCTTCCGCGCGTCGGGGCACATCGACGGCTATTCGCCGGATGCGGCGGCGTCGATCCGCATCGAGACGCCTCCGACGGAGAATCTGTATATCCCTCACGCGCCCCGCTACGTCGATTCGATGCCGCCGCAGGTGCGCGAGGTGTACGATCGGTTCCGCCCGGAGGGGACGGCGCGGGCGTGGGTGGAATTGACGCGGGAATCCGGCGGGGCGCGCCCGGAGATCAAGGGGGAGATCGAGATCATCGACGGGCAGTTCACGTTCGACCACTTCCCGTATCCGGTTCGCAGCGCCACCGGGAAGATCGTGCTGGGCAATGATGAAAAGACCGGCGCCGAGCGGCTGGACATCAAGCGTCTGCGCGGGCGCGGCGGCGAGGGGACGGCCAACGCCAATTCGTTCATCGAGGTGAACGGGCATATTTCGCCGTTCGGGCCGACCGCGGGGGTGAACATGATGGTGACGGGGACGGAGATCCATTCGGACCCGGTGCTGCGGGCGGCGTTCCCGGCCGAGACGCGGGAGGCGTTGCGGATGCTGGATCCCGGCGGGGACGGGGAGTTCCCGAAGTTCGAGGGGTCGTTCGCGTGCGAGGTGATCCGCCCGGTCGGGTACCGCACGCACTGGATCATCAACACCGACATCCAGTTGGACGACGCCAGCGGGGCGTTGGTGGCGTTCCCGTACCCGCTGGAGAAGGTGGCGGCGCTACTGCGGATCAGGGAGGGGTATGTCGAAATCGTGGACGCGAAGATGCGCGATGGGGAGGCGAGTTTGAAGCTCGACGGACGCGTTCATTTCGGGCACGGACGGCCGGTGACGCCGGATTTGGTGATTTCGGCGAAGAATGTGCCGATCGACCGGAAACTGCTGGACGCCTTGCCGGCGGAGCGCCGGGAGTGGCTGGAGAAGGTGGGGTTGACGGGAAGGCTGGATATTGAGGGAAGGATTTATGGGGCGGATTCGCCGGCCAAAGGGGAGGGGAAAGGGGCCGGTGGAATAGAGGCGCGCGAGGCGGGGTTTTCACAACAACCGGACCCCGTGCCTTCCGGGGAGAACGGTTTGACGGGGGCGGGTCGGCCCCGCGACATGGAGGGGGAGGGGGCGGCGAAGGGG